>DATHPV010000189.1:0-4043 GCA_035483495.1 Puia sp. | reverse complement strand
GCCGGAAGTTATCCTGCTTTTTTTCTTTCCGCTTTTCAGCCCATTGCAGTATTGAAAGGCAAACTGGCCACGGGATTTAAAAAATCCTGGATGAGAAATTCTCTGGTGGTTTTCCAGTTTGTGATTACCATTATTTTGATAATTGGCACCATTGTCATTTTCAATCAGCTGAATTTTATTCGTGCAACAGATATAGGTTATAACCGTAACCAGGTTCTTATTATAAACGGAACGAATGCTTTAGGCGACATGACAAAGACATTTAAGGATGAATTGTCCGCCATACCGGGAGTACAAAATGTTTCAATGACAAGTTTCCTCCCAACCAATAACTACAGGAGTAACAACGCATTTTTTACTTCCCCAGCCCTTGAACCCAAATCGGCGATATCCATGCAAATCTGGACGGTGGACGAAAATTATATCCCAACGCTTGGAATGAAAATGACGGAAGGCAGGAACTTTTCAGAAAAATTTCCAACAGATTCTTCAGGAATTATCATTAACGAGGCGGCAGCGAAATTTCTAAACACTAAAGCTCTTCTGAATAAAAAAATATATAATGTCGCAGACTTCAAAACAAAACAGTTAAATGAATTTCACATCATAGGAGTGGTGAAAAATTTCAACTTCAGCTCACTCAGGGATTTAATAACGCCGCTGGCCATGAATCTTGGAAAAAATAATGGCAATATGTGTGTCCGGGTTGATGCCTCCAATTTACCATCGGTTTTATCAGGCATTAAGTCAAAATGGAAAACATTGGCAAATGGACAGCCGTTCGACTATGGATTTATGGATGAACAATTCAACAAAATTTATAGTAGTGAACAACAAGCCGGAAAAATATCAATCACCTTTTCATTGCTCGCCATCGTGATCGCGTGCCTGGGATTGTTCGGGCTGGTCACTTACGCAGCAGAACAAAGAACAAAGGAAATAGGAATCAGAAAAGTATTGGGCGCCAATGTGCCTTCCATCGTGTCGATGATCATAAGAGATTTTTTAAGACTGGTTATCATTGCTGCTATAATTGCATTCCCGTTGGCCTGGTGGGGTATGAATAAGTGGCTGCAAAATTTTGCTTACCGGGTCGATATAGGTTGGTGGGTATTTTTTATTGCTGCATCATTTGCCATTGCTGTCACACTGGCTACGATCAGTTATCAGGCGATTAAAGCAGCGGTTTCGAATCCCACGAAAAGTTTAAGATCAGAATAAAAGAAGGGAAAGTATAAGAGTATAAGAGTATAGGAGTATAGGAGTAACTGCATAATTCATAATCCATAATTAATAATTCATAATTAGTATACCTTGTTCAAATACAACCTGAAATTCGCCTGGAGAAATTTAATGAAGGACCGTCAGTTTACTTTACTCAACCTGATCGGGCTTTCCACCGGATTGGCCTGCACCCTGTTGATCTATATGTGGGTGTCGGATGAATTGAGTTTTGACAAATTTCACGAAAAAGACAGCCAGATCTATCAACTCATGGAAAGCCGCCGCTTCCCCGGCAAAGTAGATATTTCAGATGAGTCTTCAGGCGTATTGGCAGAAACCATTGCGAGAGAATTCCCGGAGGTTGAATATGGTGCTGCAGAGGCGCCTGCTAACTGGTTTCAGAAATTCACACTGACCGTGGGAGATAAAAATATAAAGGGATCCGGACAATACGTCGGCAAGGACTATTTCAATATTTTTTCTTTTAAACTGCTGGACGGGAATAAAAATACGGTACTGAGTGATAAACATTCGATCGTTATTTCTGAAGACCTTGCCCGCAAATTATTTGGCACTACCGAAAATTTAATTGGGAAGGGAATTCAGGTTGAGCACGACAGCACTTTCTTTGTATCTGGTGTTTTTGAACGTATACCGGAAAATTCTTCCGAGCAATTTGACTTTGTTCAATCATTTGAATATTACAAAGACACCAATGGCTGGGTCAAGAGCTGGGATAATATGGGCCCCCATAATTTTGTTCTTCTGAAAAAAGGAACGGATATCGACCAGTTTAATAAAAAGATTGCGCCTGTTATTTCCCGAAATTGCAAAGACACATTCCGGACGGCATACGTATATAAGTTTTCAGATAATTACCTGCATAATTCCTTTATTCATGGCAATCGTACAGGTGGAAAAATTGAATACGTGAGAATGTTTTCGCTTATCGCGATTTTTATCCTGGTAATTGCCTGCATCAATTTCATGAATCTTTCCACAGCGAAAGCTTCCAGAAGACTGAAAGAGGTGGGCATTAAGAAAGTAATCGGAGCCGGTCGCAGGCAACTGGTATTTCAATATATCGGTGAATCTCTGGTGATGGGATATCTCGCGCTCATTCTGGCCGTTGGTCTTATTGCTCTCCTGCTACCTGAGTTCAATCAGTTAACCGGCAAACACATGTCTCTTACGCCGGACTTCAATCTCGTTTTAGGAGCTCTCTGTATCGCAGGATTCACCGGACTGATCGCTGGCAGTTATCCGGCTCTTTACCTATCCGGATTTAAACCCGTTGAGATTTTAAAAGGCAAAATGATTTCGTCCATTGGAGAGGTTTGGGTGCGCAGAGGCCTGGTTGTTTTTCAGTTTTCATTGTCTGTGCTGTTCATCGTTGCGGTTGGTGTAGTGTATCAGCAAATGAAACTGATCCACAATATCAACCTGGGATTCAACAAGGACAATATAATACGATTCAATGCGGAGGGAAGAGTAGTGGGTCATGAAGAATCATTTCTCGCCGGTCTCAAAAATGTGCCTGGTGTGGTTAATGCCTCCGGAACCTATCATAGTATCATCGGGAAAAGTTTTGGTGTTAACAATCTGGAATGGGAGGGTAAGAATCCGAAAGACAATAATTACATAGAATGCATGCAATCGGGATACGATTTTATTCCGACAATGGGCATGGAAATGAAATCGGGCAGGAACTTTTTCAAAGGTCATAACGACAGCACGAAAATGATTCTAAATGAATCAGCCGTGCAACTCATGGGACTTAAAAATCCAGTGGGCGCCAATGTTAAATGGTATGGGCAGCAATTTCAGGTTATCGGTGTGGTTAAAAATTTTCATTTCGAATCCCTGCATGAAACGATCAGACCATTGTTCTTAGTACTGGCTGACGAAGCATACAACGGGTGGTACCGAACCATCGTACGGATTGAAGCAGGGAGAGAAAAGGAAACACTGGATCGGATCGAAAAATATTATGCATCTTTTAATCCGGGTTTTAAATTGGATTACGTTTTTCTGGATGAGGTTTTCCAGAAACAATATGCGTCAGAAAATCAGATGGCCGTATTGTCAAAATATTTTGCCGGCCTTACAATCCTGATCTCCTGTTTGGGTCTTTTTGGTCTTGCTGCTTTTACAGCACAACGAAGGAGGAAAGAGATTGGTATTCGGAAGGTATTGGGCGCAAGCGAGGGAAAAATTGTCGGAATGCTTTCGAAGGAATTCATTCAGTTGGTAGGCATCTCGATTGTTATCGCGTCACCCATTGCCTGGATCGTCATGAATAACTGGCTAAGTAATTTTTCTTACAGAACTGAAATTAGTGGATGGATGTTTGTTTTTTCTGGTGGTATTGCACTGCTGATCGCGTTAGTAACGGTTAGTCTGCAGGCGATGAAAGCAGCAGTCTCGAATCCCACGAAAAGTTTAAGAGCTGAATAAATGATGGATTATTATAAGAGTTATGGATTATGGGTTATGAATTATGAATTAATTATAACTCATAACCCATAACTCATAACTCATAATTAATAATACATAACCCATAACTGATGTTTAAAACCTATTTAATCGTCGCCTACAGAAACTTCTTTAGAAATAAAGTTTTTTCTCTGATCAATGTACTCGGCTTATCCATTGGCATCGCCAGTGCGCTGGTAATATTCCTGATCGTCCATTACGATTTCAGCTTCGATAAGTTTGAAAAAGACAGCAACCGGATTTATCGCGTTGTTACTGTTATGACTTTTTCCGGAACACCCATGCATTTTTCCGGAGTGGCTTCTCCCCTGTCCGCTGCCGTA
>DATHPV010000188.1:0-4456 GCA_035483495.1 Puia sp. | reverse complement strand
ATACCGGCAAGGTAGATTCATAATAAATTCATGCAGGCCGAGGCGACTGCATATTTCAATAACTTTTTCTTCATCAGGTTCGTTTTCCCCCAGGGCGATATTAGATAGAATAGTTCCCTGAAAAATGTCCGTATGTTGTGGAACAGCAGCAATGCCCCGTCTTATTAATGAATTTGAGATATTTTGAATATCGATTTCTCCGATTTTTATAGCACCGTTTTGCGGAGAGTAAAATTTCTGAATGAGCGAAAGCATGGTAGATTTTCCACATCCGCTATCTCCGATAACAGCCGTCATTTTGAATTGTGGTATCCGAAGCTGTATATCATTAAATATAATTGGCCCACGTCCGTAACTGAATTTAACATGTTCAAAAATCAGATCGCCAGTTGGGAGCTTAACCATTGAACAGTTTTCTACAGATTCAGTTTCCGTTTCCAAATCAATTATTTCAAAAAGCCTGTCGGTAGCAATAATTGCGTCCTGCATGGACCTGTTTGCGCCAATCAGAGCCCGAACAGGATTCGTAAAAAATATAATAAGTGTATAGACTGAAAGTAACTCACCGGAAGAAAAAACATGGTCAATAACAAGATAACTGCCAGTCCAAAGAATGGATATCGTTAGAATGCCCGTTACAAATTCCGACAAATTTGCCAGAACGATTCCGCTGCGGCTACTGGTAAATATAGCACGCATGTATGGGACAAAACTGTCTTCAGTTTTCCTGTAAAAAAAATCTGAAGTTCCGAAGCGGCGAATCGTCGTTATTCCTTTTATACTCTCCACGAGTTGACTTTCAAAAGCAGCTCCGGTTTCCATCATCTTCCTTTGCCATTTTGCATTAATGCGATCATTAGTCTGATAGATCAATGCATAAACAGGAATTGAAACCAGCATAATCAAAGCAAGTTTCCAGTAAAACAAAAACATCACCGATAAGCACAATAACATAGTAAAAAAATGAACTACTATCCCAATCGAAATATCATTTATAAAAAGCCGTATGCGAACGGCGTCGTTCACCCGACTTATAATTTCACCTACCCTCATGTTGTCAAAAAATCTTTGGGGTAGTTTCAACAGATGCCTGTAATATCCAAGAATCAGCCAACTGTCAATTTCCCTTCCCGTTTTCAAAATGATCAGGGATTTAAAATATCCGGCAAGCGCTTGAAAACAAAAAAGCACGACCATTGAAATAGTAAGAACATTCATCAGGCTTTTATTCGCACCCGGTAAAACCAAATCAACTATTTGCCGAATGTATATAGAAGTAGAAAGGCCTAGTGCGGTATATACAACAGCCCCCAATAATGCACGGCATAACATTTTTTTGTGAGGCAAAATCAGTTCCCAGAACCGGATTGCCACCGGAACTTTTTTACTCCCGCCATGAAAACTACTGGAAGGCGTTAAAAGCATTACCACGCCTGTCCAGCTTTCTTTAAATTCACTTAAAGAGAGTTTAATCAATTTGCCGTAAGCAGGATCCATCACCCGAACGCAATTTTTTCCAATTTCATAAACGACAACAAAATGTTGTAATCTGTTTTCAATTACCAAATGAAAAACAGACGGAACCGGAATTCCGCTTAAATCAACATTCGCCGCTTTTGCGCCCCTGGCTATAAAATTTAATTTCCCGGCAGCCGTAATTAGTCCGCTTAATGTAGTTCCCCGTTTGTCAGTATCCGCGTATTGTCTGATCAAGCTTAAAGAAATATGCAGGTCGTAGTAAGCGGCAACCGAAACCAGGCAGGCCGCCCCACAATCTGAAATATCGCGTTGTTTAACCCGAATACTTTTCCTCATTCCTTAATGAGATTTTAAATCACAACCCCAAACCATCTCAATCAGATAGATTGTTTATGAAATATTTTTACAGATATGGAAAAGAGACTTCCACTGAAGTCTCTTATTCAAACTCAAAAGAAGAATCGCTTGGCGCGAAACTTTAAACCTTTCGGCGAAAGATTAACTTGTAACAAGATGGACCACTGCATTAGTTGCCACACCCAGTCCATATCCTATCCAGAAGAAAATAGATTCTCCTCCTGTTATGGAATCTGAAGTTTCCATAGTCAGTTCCTGCATTCCCTGCGGCAATTCGCCGTTCCATTTCGTTTTCATTTATAGAATTTTTCTTGCTCCTACTTTTTGCAACATGCATGGGTTTCGGAAATCCCATTTGATGCAAAATAGTATGAAGGCGATCTGGAAAAAATACCCGATTGGTGTTGTTTTTTTAAATGCTTTCAGCCTTAGTCTTCCGGCTTAAAAAATAAATCACCATAAAAAAACCCATAACGCCGAGAGCGGTCAGAGCGGTGCCCGGGCTATTTAAAAAAATACTAACTGCTACAAAGGCATAAGAAGCAATAAAGATGATGGGAAGGAGTGGATACAATTTCATGCGGTAAATTTCCTTATCAGCGGGCTGCACCTGCTTTTTTCTCAATTTAAAAATGGTACCTGCAGAAGCAGCCATGCCAAAACAATCCAGAAAGATGGTAAAACTCAATATTTTATCGAATGCCTTCATCCAAAATACGATCAGCATGCAGGCGGCCGCAAATGCTGTTAAAGACGTAAACAGTGCACCCGTTCTAACATTACGCTTCGAAAATATTTTTGGAATGACTCCGTCTTCCGCCATAGCAAACATTACTCTTGGATTACTTAACAGTAACACATTTACATATGCCAGAACAGACAAAAAAAGAAGTATGGAAAGAATCTTACCTGCAGCATCTCCAAATACATGCGCCGCCATTACGGAAGCAATGCCCTTTGTATTTCGCAAATCTTCCAAACCAATCACATGTATGTATGCGAAATTAATTGTCATATAAAGAACTATAATAATTGCGATACCCATAAATATCGCACGGGGTATATTCCGACTAGGTTGCGCGACATCCGATCCGAAATTGATCGTCTGCTGATATCCACCATAAGTAAAAGAGACGGCAATTAGTCCTGCACCAAACCCCTTCAAATAAGCCAACCAACCCGGAAATATGTTGTGTGTTATCAAAGAATTTTTCCCGCTATCCGCAAAAAAAAGAGGTGTTATCAACAGCACAACCATGGAAATCTTAACAATAGTAAGAACATTCTGGGTGCGGGCACTCATTTTAAGTCCCAGCAAATTCACCCCATAAAATATTACAATCGAAAAAAGTGCGATTGCTATTTCTCTTATTTGTAAAGCATCAGCCTGTACAATATTTGGAAAGAGGATACCCGAAATATATTCGGCTCCGATAAGCGCTACTCCGGCAAGCGAAGCCGCATTTGAGATAAGAATGATACAATTAATAGCAAATGCAATAGATGGATGATAACCATATGCGAATATCTTATAGTACCCACCCGTAACCGGTAGACGTGATCCGATTTCTGCATAGGTGAGAGCGCCACAAAGAGCAATTAATCCTCCCGCAATCCAGGTAAAGAAAAACAGGAAATTATCAGGAACAACTTTCGCAACATTCGCAGGAGTTCTGAAAATACCCATGCCGATCACCAGGCTCACAACAATCATCGTACAGTCAAATACACCAAGCTTTTCATTTTTTACCATAGACTCAATTAATCATCCGTTCGTTCAATAAAACAAAACCTTAAAGAAGTCAAGATAATGAAATATTCTTTTCTACTTTTGGCGAGCAATAAAACCATTGAATGAAATATTGGATTTGCGTTGTGATTTTGACGATTTCCGGAATAACCAGGGGACAAAATATTGCAAAAATTCCTGACACCGTTGAAAGGAAATTATTACAGGAAGTAGTTGTGCATGCTTATGAACAAAACCGACGTCTCGCGGATGTTGCGGCCGCCGTTGGAGTAATTACAAATTCAGAATGGAACCGCTACAACAAAATGAGTATTGTCCCTGCTGTAAACAGCATTCCAGGCGTTCGCATGGAAGAAAGATCGCCAGGCAGCTACCGGCTGAGTTTTCGTGGCAGCACTCTTCGGTCTCCCTTTGGCGTTAGAAATGTAAAAGTATATATAGATGGTATCCCTTTTACTGATCCGGGTGGCAATACATATCTGACCCAACTCGCCCCATTTGATATGTATTCGCTTGAATTGATCAAGGGACCTGCAGGTAGTCTATACGGGGCTGCTACGGGAGGCGCACTTTTGATAAGATCCAGGCCTGAAACGTGGCAACCTGGTTTTACCGCCGAATACAGTTACGGGTCGTTCAATAGCAATAATATCAATGCACAGGTAAGATTGGGAAATGAAAACGGAGGAAATATTGTCAGCCTGTCTCATCAGACCTCCGATGGTTATCGCGATCATACAAATTTGCGGAGAGATATTGTGACATGGGAGTCGATGCTGAAAAATAATGATCGCCAGACGCTAAGTACTTATGCATTTTATGGAAGTCTTTATTATCAGACGCCGGGTGCCCTGACGTTGTCAGAATACA
>DATHPV010000187.1:0-5776 GCA_035483495.1 Puia sp. | reverse complement strand
TCTGTGGTTCCTATAAAATTGACGCCATCTATCGTTTGGGCATTTCCTGTTGTACTCCAAAAGCCTGAACTAAAGGTTGAAATAGGAAATGGCGCCCAGGTTGCATTCCCGTATGCATCTGTGGTTAATATATTTCCGGGCGTTATAATACTACCTGTTGCCCCGGTAATTTGTAAACTCTGGATGGAAAGGTTATTAAAAGATGCACCGGTTCCAGACAAATTACCCGACAAAGCTCCTCCGGTTAAAGGTAAATAAGGGAGGATTGGTATTTGTGCGGGCGTTAGCGGAGCCGCAGTCAGCGCACCCGTTGCATTAGTAGATAAAAACCCCGAGCCGATACCCGTAAAAGTTGCAGGTCCTTTTACCTGAAGTCCGTTTAGGTTAGTCATACCCGTTACCCCCAAAGCACCTCCGATATTCACGTTACCTGACGCACCAATATTATTTACGTAGAGTGCTCTCCATTGACTGGCAGGAATTCCGAGATCAAATCGGTTGTTGATAAGAGGAATTATATTCTGACCCGACGTACTCAGAAAAAAGAAAGTAAGCATTAAAATTACAAGTGAAGAAGTGTAGATTTTTTTCATGACAGTAGTTTTAATAGTGATGAAATGAGCTTAAGAGGTAAATAATAAAATCCAGATTTTAATTTTCGTTGGAATCTTTTTCCCAATATGTCAGGTACGTGAATAGCTTTCCTGGATCTGGGAACAGACTTTTCCGCGTAAAAATGATCGAGTTTTACTATTCGATACTACCTGAAATGCTGTCGATGAAAATATTTCAGTCTCTAATGATTAAATCACGCGGAGCTGATAATAAAAAATCGTTCGCCCGTTAAATAAAGGACTTAGAAGATTTCTTAGGGACAATTTAAGAAGCAGTTTTTGTGTCCTGTTTTTTAAGGGAGGATTCGGGTAACTTAAAAAGTATAGGAGAATATTTTATCAGGAATTTTGTCTAATAAATATAAATAATTTATTTCTAAATAAAAACAATTTTGTATGTCGTCCAAGAAAGTGGACCAGGTTATGATCAGGATCATTTTGAATTTATTGTTACTTATATTTCTTACTTCAGATACAAAATAATTGCGGGTAATGGTAAAAATGTTCAGGTGGGCAAAGGAAACGTGTTCGTTGCCTTTTATAATGATGAAAAGGATTTTTTCTCAAAACCGCAATTTAAAGATGCTTCAATAAAATTAGCGGAGCCTTCAGTTACAAGCACTATAGAATTGAAGTGATTTTAAATATCGTAGGGAATCACTCTAATTAGAATTTATCAGATGGAATTTAGGTAGTACTAAGCTGCTCAAGATTGAGTTCAAGAGGCTGGTTGCAATGAATGATTCCCTAACTTTAAGTTGATTTTATTGATTTTGTTAGTTGACTTGACAGAAACTAAATGTTGATCAGGCAATCGATATCAGGGTACAAGCATTTTGACCTGGGAAACATCAAACTGGCATTTACTCAAATATGCAAGGAAGATATTTTCAGGAACGTGTATTTTGCCTCAAATGCTTTGTACTACGTAGAGTCCGGTAGTGCAGTACTACGTTCAGTCAAGGAGGATGTACGCATTAAAAAAGGTGAAATAGCCATCATCAGACAACACAGCAGGCTTGACATTCAAAAAATTAAGGACAAAACTGGCAGCGATTTTAAATCTATTATATTTTACCTGTTCCCGGACTTTGTAACGGAATTTTCAAAACGAACAAAGCTGGCAACGGATAGAACGACTTCCATAACAGCCGATATTATCCATCTCGGGAAACAACAGTCACTAAAGGTTTTTTCTGAATCTCTATTACCACTTTTTGAAAACAGGCAATTAAAACCATCAGAAATAAAAGAAAAAACATTTGCTGCACTTCAATACCTGTCGAAGCAAAACAAACAACTTTTGCATTTCCTGACCGCCAACAGCAAGCCGATAAAAATTGACCTGTATGAGTTTATGATTCATGTCGAAGTGAACAACTATTCCGTGCAGGAGCTGGCAAAACTAACCGGAAGAAGTTTGTCTGCTTTTAAAAGGGATTTCTATGATGTATTTGAAACCACACCTCATCAATGGCTGCTCCATCGAAAAATCGATTATGCAGAACAGGTACTCAATCGAAAAGAAATGAAAGCCTCAGACATTTATTTTATGCTCGGCTTTAACGAACTATCACACTTCTCAGCTGCTTTTAAGAAAATAAAAGGTATCTCGCCCAGCCATATATAACCTCCATTTTTATTTGGACTTTTTTTGTAAGTATTTACCACCGGGCAAGCTACATCTTTGTGGTAAATAAAATAAACGATCAAATGAAAAAGTCAATCTTAATTACTGGGGCATCTTCAGGAATGGGCATGGCAGATACCATCCATTTCGCCCGACATGGTTACCAGGTATTCGCCACTTACCGCGATACCAGGGACAAGGACAAACTCAGCGAAATAAAAAATGTGTATCCTGTAAAAATGGATGTTACCAGCGGAGACGACATTCAACAGGCGTTTCATCAAATTTCGAAGATTGTCGGGGACCATGGTTTATATGCGATTATCAACAACGCCGGTGTTATGTATACTGCTCCGTTTGAATATGCCGATGAACAAAGGGCAAGACAAATGATAGAAGTTAATTTGATAGCACCTTACAAAATCACTCAGGCCTTTATTCCATTGTTAAAAAGGCACAATGCCAATAATACCACGAAGGCGCGGGTCATCAATATTGCCTCCTGGGCAGGTTATATCGGGCAGCCGTTTATTCCATTTTACAATGCTTCAAAAGCCGGTTTAATAGGTCTTTCAGAATCTATGTATTACGACTTAGGATTGCTTGATATTTATGTTGTGCTGGCGTCACCGGGTGTTACAAGAACGCCCATGCTGAATAAAGCAACTGAAGACGGGGATGACAATTTGCAGTCACTTCCAAAAGAAGGGCAGGTTTTCTACAAACCCTACCTCGACCATCGTAAATCAATGGGTGAAAGTTCCGGCAACTCAAAATTTCTACCCACAGCAGATGATATTGCCAAAAAACTATATAAAATAGTGGAGTCAAAAAAGCCAAAACACAAATACAATTTGGCGATGGATGCTGCTTTTATGGACAAGATCATGACGAAATTCATTCCGCTTAGCTGGCGTTTTGCATTGAATAAGACGGTGTACAAATTGAATATGAAAAATTCCGCCAAAGACTTTTCCAGAAGAGATTTAGGTCAGATGAACAAAAAAAATGCGGTTGAAATATCACAGGCATGAACGCAGGAGCTATGATAAAGTTAATAGTAGTATTACTTATGCCGTTTAGTTCTGTGCCATCTATTTACAGACGTTAACGGTAATAGGCAACAAAAACGATTTTTTACAATCCCCGGATTTTCAGAATCTGGATCTTTATATAAACAGGCATTTATGATCAGAGATTTTATAAAATTCATACTTGGCAATTTTACGCTAACGTTTTTTGTCTTAGGTTTTATTGCGGCGCTCATTTCGATATATCGGTATCCGGCTGTGAAATCAAAAGCTCTCACAGCAGATGTTCTGTTGAAATACTTCTGTCTTTTTGCGATTGGAATCACTTATATCTACAACGCCATCTTTCATATTTATTTTCACGCGTTAGCCGCTCGATTTATCGGGTGGGCAGACAGTCCCTTTCAGACTGAAGTGGGTACGGCAAGCCTGGGATTTGGGGTGATAGGTTTTTTGGCAACGAAGAAAAACTTCGGTCTGCGTGTAGCCGCTGTTTTGGGACCATCAATATTTTTATTAGGGGCCGCAATCGGTCATGTCTATCAAATGGTAATCAATAAAAATTTTTCTCCCGGCAATGCCGGTATCATATTTTATTCTGACTGGTTGATACCACTTATTGGTTTCGTCCTTATTTATCGTTACCATAAATATGGTGGGGAAAGGTTATGATGCAATTGATTGTAATTTGACTTAAAAATTTAGGTAATCGCTGCGGCTGAGATCTTACCTGCTGGCACTGTTTTTAGTGAAGTTCGTTAGGAACAAACATTCGCTTCTAAATGCAATAAAAGATTTGTGATTTATTTCAAATAACAATTTTTTATTTACCCTGGCGTATTACAGAAAAAATATGATAACCAATTCCTATTGCAATCGCAATGATCGCCCGGTGCAGCGGAAGCAAACCCGAGCCGACTAATTGCATCGTTCCTACAATAAAAAGCGGGATGTATAGAACCGTACCGGTAATTACTCCTGGAGAATACGCCTTTAGTTTGATTACTCCGTAAATATGAAAACATGCATTAGCGGCAGCTATGGCAGCATTGAAATACCATATCGAATAACCATGAAATGTGTCTCCAAAATACAATGCAAACGCACAGGCACACATCATCAGCGTATTGATCCACACCAAAAATCCAGTATTGCTTTTTTTAATTGTTTTGGGAGGTATTAATCGAGCATACCATTCCGGGAAACCACCTGGGTATAAAAATTCTTCCGTTACATGCAGCATCACTGCTATTGCTAGAAAAATGGCGAGGGTTGGAAATGAAACTGGCATGATTTTTTTATTTTTAGTGTTAAGGAAATTCTTTTTTGATTAATTTTATTTGAGAAGCGGAGGCACGAACGCAATACCAATATTAAAAACGCCAACGTTTTTAGAGTTGATTGTGTATTTATTGCCTTGTACATCGAGGAACTGGTATTTCCTGGCAACACTTATTCCGCCCATCGCTTCGATCTTTATTATTTTACTGATCCGATAACTTACCACGGGCCCTAAGTTTAATCTTGAATAACCAAGCTTGTTGACATCAATAGCGTTGTCAATGTTGTTTCCTGTTACATGAAACTCCGCACCGTTTAAGCCTGCCCTAAAGCCTACATTAAATTTATCTTTCTTATCTATCCCATACTCATAATCAACAAGTGATGGCAGTAGTATAATCAGTTTGTGATGATCTTTGTGATAATTAAACTGGAGTACAGGCAATAGCAAAGGCTTACCCAATTTGGTGGTATAGGTAATGCCCGCGCCGATATTTGCATAATCATTCAGTCTACGGATGGCAAGAAAAGATCCCAGCATTAAAAAATCATTACTGCTAAGGCTGCTTTTAAAATCACTGGAAAGCGTTGGCGTAAGTTGCGCTTCCAGCTTCCAGTTATCATTCAGTTTGTGGATCACGATAAAATTATATGCCAATACATAGAAATTACGTGTATTAGTGACAGTTGTTGTGTTATCAAGTACGGAAGCATCTACCAATGCGTACTGAAAACCATTCAATATAGTTGTTTTTTTATTTTTAGACTGGACCGGATAAGCTGCAAATGCACTAAACTCCTGAAAAGAAGCTTGATATTTGCTGTTGCCATCACTGACTGGTGCCTTCAGGTAATTGAAATATTCAATACCAGCAAGTCGAATATCCTGGCCGGAAGCAAGACCGGCAAGTAAAAGCAACCAGACAGTTATTGTATTTTTCATCTTTTCACGTTTTAAAACGCAAAGCAACTGATTATTGTCAGTTGATAGAAGCACCTTTTGCAGGAAACTGCCGAACGAAGTGATGAAAGGGACAGGAATGGCTATGAAATTTCAACAATTCATTTGCCCTTTTCGTGCGGTGTTTAGCCAGTTTGCTGCAAAAAGAAAGTGGTTTGACTTTACTATTAATTTAATTTTACGCCGTGAAGAAAATAGACTGGAAACTCGGCATAATAGCATCGTTAGTCATGTCTGTCGTTGTCGTTTCGTTCCGGAC
>DATHPV010000186.1:0-3729 GCA_035483495.1 Puia sp. | reverse complement strand
CGGTAAGAACCACTTGGGCGACCTCAATCAATTCCTGCCTACTGTTCATGGTTTTGATGAATTCTTCGGTTACTTATATCATCTTGATGCCATGGAAGATCCCTATCATCGAAATTATCCGCCGGCTCTTAAAGATGTAACAGGGCCAAGAAATATGGTTCATTCCTGGGCTACTACAGCGGATGATCCAACTGTTCAACCACGTTGGGGAAAAATCGGTAAACAGAAAATCGAAGATGCGGGTACACTCTACCCTCCAAGAATGGAAACTGTTGATGATGAAATCCTGGATCTCGCTCTTAAGTTCACGGATAAAGCCGTTGCCGCGAATAAGCCATTTTTCTTATGGCTGAACCCGACCCGGATGCATGTTGTAACTCATCTTTCTCCAAAATATGAAGCCCTTCGCACACCTGAAAACGGATGGTCCATCGAAGAAGCCGGTATGGCGCAATTAGACGATATCGTAGGTTCTGTAATGCAATATCTTAAAGACAAGGGCCTAGACAACAATACAATGATCGTGTTTACTACAGATAATGGCACAGAAAATTTCACGTGGCCCGACGGTGGTGAAACGCCATTTGCTGGTGGTAAAGGAACTGCACTTGAAGGTGGATTCAGGGCACCCGCGATTCTCAGCTGGCCTGGTGTGGTGCCGGCCGATGCAGTTCAGAATGGAATATTTTCAGGCTTGGACTGGTTCCCAACTTTTGTTGCAGCAGCAGGCGATACAAGCATCGCGGCAGAATTGCTCAAAGGAAAACAATTGGGCGATAAAAATTACAAGGTTCATCTCGATGGTTATAACCAAATGGCTGCAATCACCGGTAAAGGACCATCAGTACGTAACGAGATTTTCTACTTTACCGAAGGAACGCTTAGCGCTGTACGCATAAATGACTATAAATACAGGTTCACAGATCAGCCCAATGGATGGTTGGGTGCAACACAAAAAGTCGATTGGCCGATACTGGTTAATTTGCGTCTTGATCCATTTGAACGTTTGGGAATGTATAATGGCAAAGACAACGGATCTCTTGGATACTATAATTGGTTTGTTTATGAATTCTGGCGTTTTACATTTGTACAACAGGAGGTTGGAAGATATGCCCAGACATTCATCGAATATCCTCCCATGCAGGAAGGTGCGAGTTTTAACCTGGCAGCACTCAAAGCCGAATTGGAGAAAAAAATGCAGGAAGCCAACAGTGGATCTGCTAATTAGTCTTTCTGTTTAAAAAACATATAAACGAATAAACGGTCAGGTATAATCATTTTATTAGTTCATAGAATAATGCCCAGTAAATTATTTTTACAGGGCATTTTTCTTTTATATTGTAACCGATGAAATCCGCATTACTAATACTTTTTGCATGTTTTCTTTTTTCTGCACCACTTTTTTCTCAGGAGCAGATTAAGCTAAGAAAAAAAGACAGGAAAAAAGATATCGAAATGGTTACGACTGATGGTACGATAATCCTTCGATTATCCGACTCAACTCCATTGCATCGGGATAATTTTTTGAGACTCGTGAAAAGTCATTTTTACGACAGTGTACTTTTTCACCGCGTTATTCAATATTTTATGATACAAGCCGGAGATCCGGCCAGCAGGAACGCTATTCCGGGACAGGCTTTGGGCGATTCAAGTCCGCCATATACCATACCCGCAGAATTCAGGGTAACTCTTTTTCACAAAAGAGGTGTATTGGCGGCTGCCAGGGAAAGCGATGACGTGAATCCCTTAAAAGTCAGTAGTTCAAGTCAGTTTTACATAGTTCAGGGAAAAAAGTTTACCGACGCCGGACTTGATTCCGTTGAAACAAGAAGATTGAAAAGAAAGATTCCCGAATACCAGCGGGAAGTTTACAAAACACTGGGAGGAACTCCTCACCTCGATCTGAACTATACAATTTTTGGTGAAGTGGTAAGCGGAATGACGACTGTGGATTTAATTGCTTCTGAGCCCCGTAGCATAGGTGACGACAAGGACCGCCCTCTCAAAAACGTAAGGATTTTATCTGCCAGGTTGATAAAGAGAAAAAAGTATTGACCTCATATAAAAGGAAAAGCACCAAGTCTTTTTCGGCATTCCGGCTTTCGCCTTGTACTTACTGACCCGATGCTCCCTTGGGTTGTTAGTCTCCTGTTATGGATTCCACTCCCCAATTGAGATTCTTCTTTCTTGTTACAGATTTCTGTTTCTCAATTACAATCCTAAGGTACGTATTCTCAGTTCCCGTTTCCAAATTTTAAGGGGTGCAGTTTTACACCGCTTTCGCACAAAGTTTTGCACATTTTATTATTACGGATGCTCAGGGTGCCGTAAATTTTAAATGAAGATTATTGTCTGCGGTATTGATGTCTGTCCATAATGTCGACAACGCATCACTTATGAGTGGCGACAACTGTCCGAAATTGTCGTCTGCAGTTTGTTCAGCGGGCGATATCATTTCGTCTCCCGCAAAATGTGCCATGATCGCATTTCTGAACAAAGGAGCTCCGGTAGCTGCATATGAATCAGGCAAAGAATATGGAGGATTTGATAAAAAATAATTGAAATATCCATCAAGGTGTTGTGAAAGAAAAAGTTTTGAATAAGATGGAAAATCAAGTCCACCCGGAAGTTTCGCATCGATGTTAGTGACGTATTTCGTAGTGATATCAAATTCGTTATTTGTCATATTGATAATTCTGAATGGTATGGGTGCAGTTACGAGGGATCCTGTTTCAATATCATATAATTGATTTTCACCTGTAATTCGTTCAGTGATATCATTGGCGTGGTAATGCCCGGTGAATATCACAGATAAACCCGCACTCATAAACTGATCTGCCTCTGATTCCCAATTGTCCGTAACATATCCCGGATCCAGCTGAGTTTGACCCACATAATGTTCGATCATATTGTGGTGCATCATTCCGAAGATAGTAATATGCCTGCGTTTCGCTTCGCTTATCCAGGAGAGCGCCCATTTCATGGTTTCAGGTTTTATCTTGCCGGCAACAATCGCAATATTTTTGTTATCATAATATTCGCAATCGTCTATACCTAATATCCATAGAGAGGGATATGGTTCGGCAACATAACTCAACGAATTAGGATCCCGCGCAATTGCATTACCATATCCATATGCAGAATATATTTTGCTAAAATCTCCTGCAGAAATCGAAGGGGTTGGAGTTGCATTGTCTCCATCATAAGTTACTGCTTCCGGATTGTTGATGTCGTGATTGCCAGGAACAACAAACACTTTTATATGCGCGTCTGATATTTGTTTAATTAACTGGACAACAGATTGATGACTGACACGCTCTCCGTCTTTGGTGAGGTCTCCCGGAATTAATAAAATGTCTGGTTTTTCAGCTTTTATCTGAGTGATGGCATTCCTGAAAATGGGATCGCTGAACTCTATCAGTTTGGGATCAGCATCCAGATAGGCGTTAAAAGCTGCGCCTGTGTTCGCATTGTTTTTGAGAAGCGAAGGATCCATGTAATGAATATCAGAAATAACGGCAATTTTTAAGTGGAAATAAGGAGGAATCACACCTCCTTTTCCTATTGGATGATCCTTCGTGCAGGATGTAGAGAAAAGGGATAATAGAATTATACCTGTTAGCAGTTTGGTTCGCATGTCAGCAAATTTAGAAGTGAGTTAATCGGGTTGATGACCGAAATTATTTTCTTTGTCTGCCCATCCCTAATTGATTAATACAACATTTATTT
>DATHPV010000185.1:0-4199 GCA_035483495.1 Puia sp. | reverse complement strand
AAGATAAATATCTAAAGAATAAAAACAACCGGCTGCACCAGCAACTAAATTTTATTTATCAGCATACTGGTGACTCATCTTATCCCGTCATAAAAACGGACAACAGAAACAGTTTCCTGATAAAAGGCAAAATTGTTGATCCCGATAAAATAGGTCTTGCATATGTGAACATTGGAATTTCAAACAAAAACCTTGGGACTGTTTCACAAAGGGATGGTAGCTTTCAGATAAAGATTTATACGGAATTCGTATCCGACAGTCTTACCATATCGATGGCCGGATATCAGTCACGAACTATAGCCATTTCGAAATTGATACATGAGACCAAACCCCTTAGCATTTCATTGAAAGAAAAATTTACAGAATTAAATGAAGTTGTGATTACAAAAAGAACACTGCCGGTAAAAATATTGGGGAATACGACTACTTCAAATTTTATAAGTGTTGGCCTTCCCTTAAAATTTCTTGGTTCTGAGGTCGGAGTTAAAATAAATCTCGGAAAAAACCCTGTATTGTTGAGGAAGTTCTCGTTTAATGTGTCAGGAAACAGACTGGATACTGCAGTTTTCAGAATGAATATTTATAATATAGAGAAAGGACTGCCTTCCGACAATATCCTTCAGAAAAATATACTGGTACATGTTGGCAAACAGACTGGTTTATATACAATCGATTTGACAGACTATAAACTGAAAATGAAAGGCGAGATATTTTTGTCTCTGGAATGGATAGAAGGGTCTTCCACCAATTTGGAACCAGGAGCAATTTTCTTATCTGCCGGATTTCTAAACTCTTCAACCTGGCACCGCACAACCAGTCAGGGAGAATGGAAAAAGGCGCCCGGATTAGGAGTTGGTTTAAATCTGGAAGTTCAAAAACTTCCGGTATTATAATAATAATTTATTTCAGTTATTATTTTTATTAAAAAATGACCATTTCCCGAAAATCCGATAAAGAGCCTTAAATTGAATCATGAAAAAAAATCAATTATTTGCTGTTGCCGTTATCCTTTTCCTGACGGCCTGTTTTTCTCCAACCGCCAATATTTATCAATCTGAAAAAACAAAAGGTGTAGATTTCAAAACCTATAAAACTTATGCGTTTCTGCATACAAATGACACAGCTTATACAAAACTGGCTGATAAAGAGAAAGTCGAAAGGGCATTGGCAGCTGCCGTGAGGCAGGAACTAACTAAACATGGGATGGTTTTAGATTCCGCAAACCCCGATTGTTTGTTTACTTATACGCTTATATTGAATAAGACCTATCAGGTAGGTGAGTCACCCAATCCCGTTTACGCACCTCAATCCAATGTTGGCCCCCTGCCGGGTCAATACAATATGTATTATTACGTCCCTCAGTCTACTGCCTATTATAATCCCGCCCTTTATCAGGGAAGCATGCAAGTCGCGACATTCCGGGATGGCTCGCTGGTCATTGATATGATCGACACAAAGGATAAGAAAATAGTATGGCGCACTAGCGCACAGGGAAAGGTTGATGAAAGAGACAGAAAGGGAATTAGACCTACCATCGATCAGATTGTACCTGCCATGTTTAAAAAGTTTCCGGTAAACTAAACATCAATTATTCCCACTACAGAAATATGGCGGTTATTAACTGAACTATCAGCTTATTACAACATAATTCAACCCTTTTTCACTGTTTGCGTATTTTTATGTCAGAGACAGACGCGACTTTTTCATGATCCGAAACAGGTTTTTCAGAAATGTTTCCTACAATACATTCCAGTTAATCACTAACCAGATTTTTGGGCTCATCATATTTTATGGTCTCTCAAGAGGTTTGGACAAAAATCTTTTCGGTGAAATCAACTGGGTACTGGCGGTACTGCTTGCTGTCTTCGGATTGTTAACCCTCGGCATAGATCAGGTAGTAGTAAAGAAAATTGCGGCGGGTTATAACCGTCAGTCTATCTTCTCCATTTATTTGTTTCATGTAATTGTCAGCGGAGGAATTTTTTACTTTATTCTGCTGGCGGGTTATTTCTTTCTCCCGAGTACTCAGTTTCACCGGGAGTTTCTCTTGTTTATCGGTCTGGGAAAATTGCTCCTGTACATATCTACACCTTTTAAGCAATTGGCATTAGGTCTTGAAAAATTCAGGGAGTTTTTCTTTATGTCTATCGTCTCGAATATCACACGAGGACTTTCAATAATAGTTTTGTTAGTGTTTCACAAATTAACGGTATTCAATATTCTCATCGTTTTTGTGGCTGGGGATTTGGCTGAATTGGCATTCAGCGCTTTAATTGGCCGGCCTCCATTAAAAGGTTTTTTTGGGACAGGCTGGAGTAAACGGCGCCAAATTTTAATAATGAAAGAGTCCCTGCCTCAGGCGGGAGTTGTACTTTTTACCTCCATAATGGCCAGGTTCGACTGGATAATTGTAGGACTTTTGATTTCCGCTACCAAGCTTGCCGAATATAGTTTTGCTTATAAAATATTTGAGGTTTCTTCATTGCCTTTGTTGATTGTTGCTCCGATCATGATTCCACTTTTTACCCGTATGACTGCGCAGCTTAAAAATATGAATGATATTTTCTTTTTTCTGGAATGGCAGATTATCATTGCATCTTTTGTTGCACTCATGTTAAATATTTGCTGGATCCCTGTAGTCGACCATATCTCAGATGGTAAATACGGAAGTGTGAATTCAAATACTATTTTTTTATTATCCCTCAGTATGCCGCTCATTTATTTCGCCAATTTCATGTGGACGATTCAATTTGCAAAAGGGAATATGAAAACCATTTTTACCATTATAGGGTTCTCCTTTGTAATAAATCTACTGGGTTGTCTCATTCTGATTCCCATTTATAAGAATGAAGGGGCAGCCGCCGCATACTTCATTACAATCCTTACCCAGGTAATATTATATCTCCGAAAGAGAACAATGATTTTGCCAAATATTAAGATATTTCTCCTCCTGTTTTGGCCTGTCACTGCTTTTCTTGCTGGCTATCTCGCATTTGTCAGTTTTAAGCACACAGGTGTTCGTGTTTTCGTGACTTCAATTTTCTTCCTTTCGGTTATACTGATATCAAAACAGGCCAGCTTTAAAAACTGGAAAACCCTTCAATCCCTGTATCAATAATTGATCAGCGAAAACGCAACCCTATCGCGCTGATAACGTACAATCTATATAGGAGATTAGCATATGTCTAGGCAATGCGTTTCAATGTGTGTTTCGATGCCAGATTACTATCCTATAACAGGTTAAATAAATTATAAATGGACACCAGCCGGGGTGTGTTTTCCTTGAAAAAGCCTGATTTCGAAATAGAATGGAAACTGCTGGTCTTATTAGTCCTTTTTTTAGAGGTGAAGTTGTCCGTTAAAGCTATCGCGATTCTATTCATTTATTTCATGCAGCCTGACTTCAAATTCGGTTTCAGGTTCAAGCATTCCAGATTGCCTTTGTTTTACCTAATCGTGATTTTGATCGCTCTCCTGAATTTCATTTTTTATCCCAACATGACTGGCAACTATATTATCGTGGCCGTCACGGGTATATTGATCTGGACTGCATGTATTTTGGTTATTCATCAGTTAAAATTATTGGTCGATAAAACTAACATTAATATTCTTCATAACACATTGCTTGCATTCTTCGTTCTCAATATTGCCTTTTCAGCTGTTAATCTCCTGATCATTTTCCTGGAAATTGGTCTAAGAAATCCATTTCTTTATCAGGGGCAATTTCAAAAATACTTTATTAATACAGGTGATTCAATAAAAGGTCTGACTTTTGATACATCTACAACGAACGCTGTAATAAACGCCTTCGGGATCATATATTTTCTTTTTCAAAAAAAATATATTCTAACGTTAGCATGCATGGCAACTCTGCTGTTAACGGCAAGCAATTTTAGCATCATTATATTGGTACTGGTACTGGCCGGCATTTTCTTCACCAAAAGCCTTAAAGAACAAAAAAGCGTAATTGTAGTTTGTATTTTGATGATGGTGGTTTTCTTCGCTGCTGTTTCCCCGCAAAATGGGAGTTATATCTCTGAAATGGCAGACAATTTTATTTTTAAAAACCCACAACCAGTTCAAACCGTTGAAAATAATATCTCAATCAGAGACATTGCAGACAGTCTGCTGACCCCCGAGAAAAGAAAAGATAAACTTGCAATATTATTTTTAGACAGTCTGGCAAGAGAACGAATACG
>DATHPV010000184.1:0-5537 GCA_035483495.1 Puia sp. | reverse complement strand
CGGCGACTGGATTGACTCCGTGCATTTTCCCGACGTGCACAAAAGACTTCCGCCGAAATCCGGTTTTTATAAAATTACCGGCAAGGTCACGAGTGATTTTGGTGTCTGTAGTTTGGAAGTCATTAATTTGGAAAGAGCCGCCATCAAAAAAAGAAGATCAGCGCTGATAAAAAAAACATGAACATCCATGACCGCCATATCACCCATTTTGATCTCGACGCTTTTTTTGTCGCGGTGGAATGTTTAAAAAATGCGAAGTTCAAAAATAAACCCTTGCTTGTCGGTGGTAGTGGTGACCGCGCGGTGGTCGCTGCCTGCAGTTATGAAGCAAGAAAGTTTGGTATTTATTCTGCGATGCCGATGCGCCTCGCTAAAAAGCTCTGCCCCGAAGCGATCGTTATTTCCGGTGACATGGAATTGTATTCCAAACATTCGCGCGCGGTGACCGATATCATTGCATCGAGCGTTCCCCTCTATGAAAAATCTTCCATTGATGAATTTTATATTGACCTAACGGGGATGGATAGGTTTTTTGGTTGCCAGCTTTTTTCCGAAGAATTAAAAACAAAGATCACCAGCGAAACAGGGCTGTCCATCAGCTTTGGCCTGGCGAGCAATAAACTGATCAGTAAAGTAGCCACCAACGAAGTAAAACCGGACGGACAAATTGAGATCCCTTTCGGCGAAGAAAAAAATTATATCGCGCCGCTCGGCGTGGAAAAACTCCCGGGCATTGGCCGTGAAAGAGCGGAGATGCTCTACCAGATGGGCGTAGAAAAAATTGATACCTTAAGCAAGATCCCTGTCGAAGCCTTGTTCAAGGCGCTCGGAAAGGAAGGCATTGAATTTTCGCGAAAAGCGAACGGCATTGACGAAACTCCGGTTGTGCCTTACCGTGAGCAAAGGTCCATCTCTACAGAAAGAACATTCCAGACCGACACGATCAATATTGAATTTTTGCATAGCGTGCTCGTGCGGATGACCGAAGAAATTGCTTTTGACTTACGCAAACAAAATAAACTCACGGGCTGCGTTTCGGTAAAACAGCGCTACGCTAATTTTGACACCGTCTCCAAACAATCCATTATTCCTTACACGGCGGCAGATCATATTCTTTTACAAGTTGCGCGCGAACTTTTTGATAAATTATTTGAGCGACGCATGCTGATCCGTTTACTCGGCATACGATTCACGCATTTAATTCCGGGCAATTATCAAATTAATTTATTTGAAGACACCCAAGAGAATATCAAACTCTATCAGGCGATCGACAGCGTGAAGTATCGTTATGGTCCGCAATTTTTGAGAAGAGCAAAGGCGATCATCAGGAACACGTGAGCCAAATATGTTTTACATTCGGTCACTAATTCGCTGAACAACGATCACAAAATATATTTCAGGCCGATCCCAATGAGCATTATCAACCGAATAATAGACCTTGGCGTTAATGAACAAACAACTGTTGTTCACAAAAAACAAGTCCGCTTCAGCAACTCGGTATCGTTGATCGTGTGTTTTTTCATTCTTCAGAATTGTGCTATTTGTGTTTATTATCATCAAACGGAGGTCGATCTCATTTATTTAACACATTTCTTACTCATAACGCTTATACCTGTTTTCAACTCCCTGGGTAAACGAATTTTTGCGAGCGCATGGTTCAGCAGCGTGGCGATATTTTTCGTTTCGATATATTCCATCGTATTTACTGAAAGCAGTTATAATTTCACTTTTTTGCCAATGATCATTTTTTTGCAATTTTTCCTTTTCTCCGCTGCAGAAAAAAAATATGTATACATTTTTGCCGGCATCGACGTGATTTGTTTTGGGGTAGTTCTGTACTGGCCGCACTTTCATTTACCCAATATGATCACCGTCTCCAATGAGATCATACAGGCAGAAAAGTTAAATACATTGATCGGGCTACCCTGCTTAAGTATCGCATTTGGAGCGTACGCATTCTTTACCATCAACAAAGCAGAGAACGATGTTGCCAGAGAGAAAGAAAAAACAGAACAATTGCTGCTGAATATTCTTCCCCGGTCCATAGCTGAGCGGTTTAAAAATGACCGGTCATTTCTTGCAGAGGAGTACGGATCGGTAACTGTACTCTTTGCAGACATCGTAAGTTTCACACAACTTTCAGAAAAACTCAAACCCGATGTCCTGGTCGGATTTCTGAACACCATTTTCTCAAGATTCGACGAGCTTGCTGAGTTGAACGGTCTGGAAAAAATAAAAACGATCGGAGATGCGTATATGGTCGCCGGAGGTGTCCCGGTCCCATCGGTTGACCATGCCCGGAAAATTTGCGGGATGGCCTTACAAATGCAGAAGGTCGTCAAAGAGATGCTGAATCCTTTCGAAGAGCAGATCAGTATCCGCATTGGGATCAATACCGGACCGGTGACCGCAGGGGTGATCGGTGTAAAAAAATTCATTTATGATCTTTGGGGTGACGCCGTCAATACAGCCAGCAGGATGGAATCACATGCTGAAGCCGGAAAAATTCACATCACACATGATGTATACGAGCTGGTCAAAAATGAATTTGACTGTGAGTGTCGTGGCCTGGTCAATATAAAAGGAAAAAGACCCATGATGACCTATTTCTTAACGGGCATAAAAGAAAGTGCATAGGAAATGCTGAACGACCTATGAAGATCGGATAGGCTGGACCTGACAAAACGGGTTTTTGATCATTAAAAATGGGATGACTGCGATCTCGGTTATAGATCAACGTTAGTTTTTGAGAATGGCCGGATCAGTTCAAAAGCCATTAGTCGCAGCCGGGTTAACCAAGCCGTGAACCGCGTGTACGCCGATAATAAGCCCAATGGCTACCCGGACTATTTTCAGGACTGTTCCCGGTCTTCGGTAAAGGGCTTTTAAACAGATCATTTGTCGTGCTATTCATAAAAATTTAATTTCCCGGAAGGTTATGAAGAATTATTGTGATCAGCAATTCATTTCGTCAAGCCGTTGATTTTTTCCGATGAAATCAGCAGTGTGGCCGACGAAAGTTTCATTCGGGTAAAACTTTTCCGGCAGAATATCAAACTATAGAGGCGATTATTAAAAATGGGTGATGATCATTATCGGTTATATATGACCGTTATAAAAAGAATTTGAACTGCATCCGCCAATAGCATACATTAGTACATCACAAACCAAAAACATGTTTATGCAAAGAATTGCCTTAGCCCTGATAATATTCATGTATTGCACGCCCGTCAATGCGCAAAGCGATTGTCTGCCGGTGATAAAATTGAAAGCTATGTATTCCGGCAACAGCAAAGTTAAACTGCTCATGGATTCCATGTTTGCCCATGTTCAAAATTTACCGGATGGTTCTCCCAATTTCTGGAAGAATAAAAATATCAATGACCTGTATGCATTCCTCGATCAGTGGTTCTATACGCTGCCCACCGTTTCTAACGGGCTCGATAACATCATCAAATTCTCCCTTCTTTATTATCACAACCCATATGGGTTAAGGTTTGTGAATGAAGAACCGGGTTTAAGCTGGACCATAAATTTTGTAAAAGAGGAAGGTAAATTCATGGATAGCCGCGAGTCGACCGCAAGTATCAGCGGGTGGCTTGCAGACAGCAGTTTACACAATGAAGAATATGTAATTCCAGCCGGTGGTTATAATTCTTTCAACCAGTTCTTCATCAGGAATTTGAAACCAGGCGCCAGACCTGTTTCAAGACCCAAAGATAACGCGGTGATCGTTTCACCTGTCGACGGAATGATCGATTGGGTGAATGTGGATCTGAAACCAGACAGTGCATTACCCATCAAAGGCAGAATGAGACTAAACCTTAACCAACTGCTCGGCAATTCCGGATTTGCCGGTCATTTTATAGATGGCACCGCTGTTTCGGTAATATTATTGCCAAAAAATTATCATCATTTTCATGCGCCGATTTCCGGCCAATTGGTAGAATCGAAACAAGATGCGGGGAATATTCTGTTTGGCAGCCAGTTGATGGATTTTTTTATGGCAGGAATTGAGGACTTAAGTGTATTTGAAAAGTACAAACATGGATATTTCATCATTAACACACAGCAGTATGGATATGTTGCTGTGATCCCTGTTGGACTGGAAACCGTCGGATCGGTAGTCTTTGAAAATCACGTCAAAGATATTTCTGCGGGAAAAGAGGTCTTTGTACAGAAAGGAGAAAAACTCGGGCATTTTGCTTACGGTGGCTCCATGGTAATATTACTTTTTGAAAAGGATCGCCTGGGCTACCTGAGCGTGCAGCAGGGTCAGCAGATCGGGATCTTTAACAAAGAAGTAAAGTAATGCCTACAAGGTTTTATATTATTTCGGCCATGCGTTAACGTTAGTATCGGTGGTATCAATAAAATTGACAAGCCCGCTGCATTTTTTGGTTTGAGTTTGGCGAGGATATTGTGCCGGCGAACCTCCGCGGGAGGGGTAAATGATCATTTGAATGCCCCATGAAAATTTTCCCGTTTACATTTCCCTTAACAACTTGTACAGAAAAATGCTCAACATCTCTTCAGCAGATCTCGCTTTTACGCTTTGGCGCAAAAAGGAATCATATTTGTTCCCCTTATTATTCTAAAATAAATTTTATATGAAACATTCACATCACGGGGAAGCGTCAACGCATTATGAAGAAGCAGCAAAGCATCACAAGAATGCACACAAAGCGAACCAGGAAGGCGAGGAAGAAAAAGAAGCGATGCATGCGCAGTCTGCATCATGCAAAAGCCGAAGAACAGGCTAACGAAGCTTCCAAAAAACATTCGGAAAGAAAACAAAAAAAGTAATTCAGTTCTCTTTCTGACAAAAAAGGCAGTGATCCGTCACTGCTTTTTTATTTATTACATCGCGCGTTTACAGATGCAATCGGACACCCACTGCAATCTTTCTTCGCCCACCTTGGCAAGCAAATAATATAGGTTCTCGTTGTCAATGATCCATTTGTCGTGGCTTTCCACGAGGTGAAAGGTATACATGCCTGTCGGATGCAGGAGCACCACAAAATATCTTCCCGTCTGGTCAAGACCGTCGTCGTCTATGAATTCGGGGTGAAAGGCGGCGTAGTACCTGGCATTTCCTTCCTCGTAGCTGCGCTTAAATGCCCCGCTTGCATAGTCTGTGATGTTTTTTTCGCGGTTTATATCTGACATTTTACCGGCAATGATTTTGAATTAAAAAATTGTTAAGCAAGTTACAAATAATTTTTGATTACTAAATATTTTAGTATATTTATGCTAAATATTTGACTAATGAAAAAGACAGTGGCGCAGCAGCAATCTTTACTGATACAAAACGCAGGTTACCGGCAGCATGAATATTTGCTTATTTTAAATCCCCATGAGGACCTGCGAAAAAAAATTTCTGGCACTAAAGAAGAGTTCGCAACGAAATTTGATGCGCCGCAGGCACGTTGGGGAAGACCTTATCTCGCGCTTGCGCGGTTCAAACAATTTGCCATGATGGAAGAACGCATCATGAATAATTTAAAAACAGTGGCGATGGGCTATTATCCATTCAA
>DATHPV010000183.1:0-4880 GCA_035483495.1 Puia sp. | reverse complement strand
TGGGCGTTGGTTCTGGCAGTGTTGTAACAGTTACGCCATCGGACAGCACAGTTTATCTGGCCGTTGCTACTACAACAAACGGTTGTATGGATACTGCATCTGTCAGCGTTGCAGTGCAGCCGTTCATACTTACACTCGCGGCCAACCCGGATCCGGTATTAGCAGGAACAAACACCACGTTTAACACTACCGGAAACTTCACTTATAATGTGCTTTCATGGTCACCTGGAAATTTATTTACCGACCAGACAGCGACATCACAAAATATTGTAGTGAATGACACAACCACATCGTTCAGTGTAATTGGCCAATCAACTGATGGATGTATGGATACAGCAACGCTGAGTATCGTTGTCGATGCAAATCTGAAAGATTTCTTTATTCCGAATTCGTTTTCTCCAAACAACGATGGTAACAATGATATTTTCAAAGTGTATGGTACTTCAGTAAAAGAATTGACATTGAGAGTCTACAACCAATGGGGTGAATTATTATTTGAATCAGAAAATGCAACTGCAGGATGGGATGGTACCTGGAATGGGCGTCCACAGGCAGTTGGTGTATATGTATATGTGGCTAAAGTGACATTCTATAATAATGTAACAATTAAGAGAAAAGGAACAATTAACCTTATAAGATAAAGTGTATCACGCCTAAGGCGTGAGAAAATTAAATTTATATGAAAAAATATGTGTCAAGGAGAATCTGCTGGATGGCCCTGCTGGCCTGTGTTGCAGGGAAATCTCTGCAGGCGCAGGTGGATCCGCATTTCTCCCAATATTATATCCAGCCGATGACGATGAACCCTGCATTTACAGGTGCTTTTGATGGTGACTATCGCGCTTCAGCCATTTGGAGAAGTCAGTACGGAAATACACTAACAACACGGGGACTCTCCGGTGAAAAAACGACGAATAAAAACGCAAGTATAGGGTTCAATCTGGTTAACCAGGTTTCAAGTGACGGAGCTTATAGTTTTACCAATGGCTATCTGACTTTTGCATATACTGGTGTGCGATTCGGAAGAAATGCAGATCATTATCTGGTCATGGCCATGCAGATAGGATTTATCAGCCGGAAATTTGACATCACCAAAATGCAGTTCGGAAGTCAATGGATTTCCGGAGTGGGTTTTGACGCATCCTCTTCTTCCAACGAAACATTTTTAAAACCACAGGTTACTTCATTCGATGCAGGAGCAGGTATCGCATACTATGATGCCACGCCAAATAAAACGGCTAGTTTTTTCGGCGGTGTTGCTGCTTATCACATCACTCAACCCACAAATCCATTTTTGTCGGATCAGGAAGCAACTAAACTGGATATCAGATATAGTGTTCAGGCTGGTGTGCGAATTACAGCTTCTGACCAGTTATCAATTGTTCCAACTGCGATTTATATGAAACAGGGTGACGCAGAAGAAAGAATGGGTGGCGTTTACTTACAGGCATATGCAAATGAAAATACAGATGTCATGTTTGGAGCCTATTACCGGATTGGCGATGCTATTGTTCCGTTTGCAGGATTCTATTATAAAGGACTCACATTCGGTTTGAGTTATGACGTAGACGCCTCAGTAAAAAGTGCGGCAGGTAGTAAGGGTAATAGCATGGAAGTATCGATCTCATTTGTGGGCAAAAGAAAATCAAACATCGGCGTACCAAGGTTTTGGTGCCCCAGATTCTAAAAATAGTATGATCCTATTTAAAAACTTTTTACAGTGACCAGTAAACTGATTAAAATTCCCCTGTTAATTGTCTGCATGGCAGTCATGATTGTCTCATGTGTTAATGCACAAAATGGAGGAGGATATTTTAATCAGGCAGAAAACCTGTTTAAAGAAAAGAACTACTTCGAAGCATCCGTGGTTTATGAAAAGTATCTCGCTACCGAGAAAAACTCCAGACCAAGATCTACCCCTTTCGCAATAGAAAAAAAAGTAAAAGGCAAAGCCAACCTGGATCCTCACCAGGAAGCTGTTTATCATCTTGCTGAATGTTATCGCAAGATTAATGACTATCAAAAAGCAGAAAAATATTATAGAGAATCTGTTGGATTTTCCGAAAAAGCATATCCCGATGCAAGGTTCTGGTATGCTGTGACTCTTCGTGCAAATCAGAAGTTTCCAGAAGCGCTCGTCCAGATTGATTCATTTTTGCAAAAACACACAGAGATGGATGAATTGCTGCTGGCAGCAGACAGAGAACTGGAGAATCTAAAATTTATTCAGTTACAGTCAGAACGGGTGAACGATCAGTTTGTGTTGGCAGAAATGAAAGGGAAAGATCCTGCTTCGGGTTATGCACTCGCGCAAAGAAATGGCGATACCGTTGTTTTTACATCTGTCATGCCTGAAAAGTCAAAAGACGGACAAACCAGCTACACAAATACGCTGTTTGAATCCATTAATTCAGACAATCCTCTGATCGGGGCCGAACAATTGGATATACCTACAGGTACAGGTGTGCACGATGGGATGGCTACCTTTAGTCATGATGGAAAATTTATGTTTTTTACAAGATGGACAAAGAAAAACAATCAAACTATTTCTTACATATATACAAGTCATCTCGATGCCAAGGGATGGTCAGAACCTGTAAGAGCTCCGGAACCGTTGAATATTGAAGGATCGAACAGTGCACAACCTTTCATGACCTCCGATGGCAGGTATCTGATATTTTCTTCAGATCGTCAGGGAGGTGCGGGCGGCTACGATCTTTGGTCAGCTTCTATTGATGAAAATCATGAAGTTTTACAGGTACATAATCTCGGTAATGTGGTCAACACAAGTGGTGATGAAGAAGCCCCTTACTTCCACGATAAATCGCGGACCCTGGTATTTTCCAGCAATGGTCATATTGGAATGGGCGGTTTTGATATTTTTTATTCCAAAGGATCATTTAATCTCAGTGACTGGGAAAAACCCGTTAACGCGGGCGCTCCGTTGAATTCGTCGAAAGATGATCTTTATTATATTGCTACAGATGAGGATGACGTCTGGAACACAGGATGGATCAGTTCTGACCGCTCTTCAGAATGTTGCCTCGCACTTTTTGAAGTGAAAGAAAATAATTCTCAGTTCCTGAGAGGTACTGTGGTTGATTGTCAAACCCACCTGCCATTACCAAATGTTCTGCTCACGGTTACCGACCTACGTCATCCTGATCGGATGCTTGGAAAATATAAAGCAGATTCTGCAGGGCGATATACTATTCAATTGCATAACTCCGCTCATTTTCGTATAAGCTTTGCCAGACCAGAATATGCGCCTACAAATTTAGACTTCAATCTGCATACACATCAGGGAACGGATTCCCTGATGAACGATCCAACTTGTATGCAGGCATTAAAAGCTTCTCAAAAAGAAGTCGAACAATTGCTGAAATCTCTTGAACGGTCATCTCATGTTGGAAACTTCGCCTATAAAAAAGCAGTGCTTAGTGATTCTGCACATGATAACCTGGATTCGCTTGCAAAAATCCTCAAGCAAAATCCGGATATGGTTATCCTTGTTGAAGGATATACTGACGGAATTGGTGGAGTTAAATATAACCTTAAGCTTGCACAGAAACGTGTGGACGCATGTATCAGTTATTTGCTGAGAGAAGGAGTATCAAAAACTCAGCTGAAGGGTAAAGCAATGGGTAAATGTTGTCCGATCGCTCCGGAAACCATCGATGGAAAAGATAATCCGGCGGGAAGGGAAATTAATCGAAGGGTCGAATACAAAGTGCTGAAACAATAAAGGAAACTATGGAAGTATTTTGTCCGCTGAAGCGTAGCGAAAGCGGGTGGAATATTATTTCCTATACAGTAGTTAGCTTTTAAAATTTTTACTTATCACCAGAGGGGCAGCAGATCTGATCCAGAGTGTCAATGATATGATCCAGACGATGCATAGTGCTGCAGATATATTATAATTCTCGTTCAGATACAGTATTGCACTGGCAGCGCATGTGGTAATAATTAAAAACAGGGAAACAAAAGTAGAAATTGCTTTCATAAATGCACGGTTTAGGTATGTAGAAAAATAAATTACGGATTGATCGGGGCTGATCAAGGCATTGGGACACGTAATTCAGAGGAGTAGAGGGATCGTTGTTTGGAAACTGTCGATAGAAAATGAAAGAGGAGATTGGCTACAGATCCAACGATATGATCATCGTTGATAAAACAAAGATTAATCGCAGATTTCATAAATGCAAGTACAAACTGGAATAATTTTATTTTTCCCATCCCGGGAAGAAGAAATTGAGTACATCTTGAATGGTAATCCGGGTTGCAATATGCTGGCTTTTTCATAAAATATCAGCAAACATTCGTTATGCCTGCATAGTGTTTAAATACACGAACTTCGCTCACTAATTGCCGTTGAAATTTTTTTCGTTTTGATCGATATTTTCTTTTATATCATTTTGTTGCTTGCTATTATCAGGGGATGGAGAAAGGGTTTGATCGTCGCAGTGTTTTCCGTGTTTTGCGGTTTAATCGGACTTGCCGCTGCTGTAAAATTGTCTGCTGTTCTCGCTACACATATGAAGTCGGACCTCCACCTAACTTCCCGCTGGCTGCCTTTGATCGCATTTATTCTTTTATTTGTACTCGTTATACTGATTATTAGTTGGATCGGAAAACTGATAGAAAAATTAATCAAATGGGTATTGCTGGAATGGGTAAACAAATTGGGAGGTATTCTGTTATTTTTAGTTCTCTATTTGGCAGTTTACAGTATTATTTTGTTCTATGGTTCAGAAATGGGGATTATTTCAAAACATACTGCAGATGAATCACATTTTTATCAAATGCTTGCTCCCTTCGGTCCTGCAGTAATTCGTTTTATTACGCGATTCATTCCCTTCGGCCGGGATATGTTTAAAGCG
>DATHPV010000182.1:0-2260 GCA_035483495.1 Puia sp. | reverse complement strand
TAAACTATATCTTATTCGTCCTGGCAAAAAAAAGGAAATCGTAGACGAAGGTTTAAAATTTGCGAATGGTCTGGTACTTACTCCCGATCAAACACAATTGTATGTCACAGAATCTGCTTCCCATTGGGTTTGGATATATCGGGTTCAGACAGATGGCAAACTTTTTTACAAACAACATTACGGATGGCTGCATACAAGGGATCAGGATGAAAATGCGTGGTCGGACGGAATTCGTTGTGATACGGCCGGCAGGGTTTACGTTACCACGAAGATGGGCATTCAGGTTATGGATCAGACGGGTAGGGTAAATGCGATAATACCGGTACCCGCTGGTCAGCCTTCGAATCTGTGTTTTGCCGGTCCGAACTTCGATATTTTATATATGACTGCGGGGGATAAAGTTTACCGGCGTAAACTAAGAACCAAAGGGATAAATGGCTTTGAGAAACCTTACAAACCTTACGTGCCGAGACTATAATTGATACACAGTGCAGTTATAAAGTCACAATTTCTTTAACCAGTCTTCAGCAGTCTCTTTTCCTTCGAGATTATTCGAAACTATTTTTTGTAATAGTTGTTTGACTGTTACGATATCGTCGGGATGATTGCGAAGCATAAGTGTGAGCGCTTCCAATAATGCACCTGGATTTGAATACAGGTTTTGGGAATCCAATTTCTTAAAGAAGGTTAGTGCCAGATCATATTGTTTCAGCTGAAGCGCCGAACATCCGGCATATTTTAGTGCATCTGAGTTGGTTGTATCTGACTGGATTATCGTTTCAAAATGCGTTAGTGCATCTTCATACTTTCCATTATTATATAAACTAATACCGGCCTGGATACTGTCTGCCTTGCTGCTCATTGTAACGCCAAGTTGCTGCAGATATTCTTTTTCATACTGGCTGGCAAGTTGTCCTGGCGGAACTGTGTTATTAAACATATAAGTCCCGTAAATGATACCTGCTATTACTGCAGCAGTAGAAATATAGTAAACTAATTTTCTGATTTGAGTGGGCGCAGAAATTTTCCTTACGGGAATCTGTTCTTCTTTGGATTTTTCGTGATAAAGTTTTCTAAAATGTTCTTTCTTTTCTTCCTGTGCAAGTTCTTTTGAAACAGTAAGCGCACTTAAATAAAAAGCAACTTCCTCCGCGAAAGAAGGATCTGATTCTATCCTTTTTTCAAATTCCATTGCCTGTTCGGCGGGGAATTTATTAGTGAAATAGCTTTCTATATATTCTGTATTATCCATTTCGTTATTCAACTTTATACAGCTTTCGTAATCTTTCCAGGCAACGCAGTCTGCTTGTTTTTACTACATCGGCGGTTTTATAATTAAGCATCGAAGCAATTTCCTTGTCACTATAATTATCACCCCAGTACGTCAGCAGTTGTCTGCACTTTTCTTCCAGTTCTTTCAGTTTCTCTCTCAAAAGATTCCAATCTGCTTTGTCTATCATCTTTTGAACCACTGATCTGGTCGAATCTGATAAAAGCATTAATCGGTCTGAAATCGTCTCCGGCCGGTGTACGCTATTCTTATTAGTCGATCTTTTGCGAATAAGGTCAACACATTTATTATGGAAAATCTGGTAGAGGTAGGTTTTTAGCGAAGCCCTTGCTTCAAATTGTGTGTTGCGGATATTGTCCAGTGCTGCAAGAATAGTATCGGAATAGGCATTAAATGATTCGTCTTCCGATAAAGCATGTTTATTCATGCCTTCCCGAACAAAATAGGAGAATCGGTTGAATAATTGTTCTTCGCTCCTTCTTTTGTCAATCCCACTCTGCCTTAACTGTCCAACTAATTCCTGGTCTGCATGATGAAATGAACCAGCGCTGTCCATTATAGTGGGTCTTTCATCCAATATAGGAAAAAAAAAGACTCATTCAACATTTTATGTTTCCCTCTTTCAGAATCCTGCGATAAATCATTTACACACATTCCGGAATCAAGTAGTCATCAAAAATCGTTAATCAATTAAACCTTACAAAAATGAAAAAAACCCTATTCGCGCTTTCCATCGGATTCATATCCCTTGCAGCGCTCGGAAACTGCGTGTACGCGCAAAATTCCAATCAGCCCGTTGCATTCAATGATGCAAAACATTTTAAGACTTCCGTTCGTAACATGGCCGCTCTGGAAAGTCCCGCTTTCATGGGAACATTTGTTTCAGATGCAAAAAATATTAATACCAAGGCGGTGAAAGATTTCCAGGGCAGGTTTAATACTGCCACCAATACAATGTGGTTTTCAGAT
>DATHPV010000181.1:0-5071 GCA_035483495.1 Puia sp. | reverse complement strand
ATGGCCTGGTCATATAAAAGACGTAGGAGGTATACGTACTCAGTTTCATCACGTAATTGATATCGTACCTACTATACTGGAAGCAACAGGAATCCAGGCGCCGGATACGGTAAACGGAATCAAACAGAAGCCGATCGAGGGTGTGAGTATGGTGTATACTTTCGATTCGGTAAACGCGCCGTCCAGACATACAACACAGTATTTCGAAATGGTGTCAAATCGTGGAATTTATCACGATGGCTGGTATGCGAACACTGTTCCCTTCGCTCCACCATGGTTGTTGGCTACAGGTAAATTGCCCAATGTGGACTCAGGTTACAAATGGGAGCTATATAATCTCAAAGAAGATTTTACACAGTTCAACGACCTGTCAGCAAAATATCCCGATACGCTCAAAAAGATGCAGGCTCTGTTTCTTTCTGAAGCAGCTAAATATCATGTACTCCCTCTAGATAACACTGCATTCTCCCGTTTGCTGACACCACGTCCCAGTGCAGTAGCAGGAAAAACTGAATTCACATATACAGGAGAAAATGTTGGAATACCGTTAGGAAATGCGCCAAGCATTTTGGACAGAGACTATACAATCACCGCGCAGGTAACCATTCCTTCCGGTGGCGCTGACGGAATGATCGCGACCCTGGGCGGACGATTTGGAGGATATGGATTGTTCTTAAGTCACGATTATAACTGGTGGCTCAAGGGAAAATTCTTTGTATACACAGGTCTGGCCTCACTCATACTCGGTTTATTTATTGTTTACAGAGGAAGGGCCAAAAATTGGAAGCGTTGGAAAATCGGATTTGGAAAACTATTGCTGACGCTAACTGCACTTTGGCTGGTACTAATGTTATTAACCAGTTTATTTGGTCTGGGCAGAGGCCGTCCTGTATTTGTATATAACTTTCTTGATATGGAACGCTTCAGGTGGGAGAGTCTGAGCGGGTTAAGTTCAGGTAAACACACAATAGTATTTGATTTTAAATATGACGGACCCGGTCCCGCCAAAGGTGGAACAGGAATATTATCTGTTGACGGAAATGAAACTGCCAGAAAAACAATTGCTCACACCATACCGCTAATGATGACTATTGATGAGACTTTCGATGTCGGTATGGATACACGTTCACCGGTTGTTGAATTTGCTTATGATCTGCCATTCCGTTTTACCGGAACGATAGACAGTCTGAAATATAAACTCGGTCCTGAACAAATAAATGCTGAAGAAAAGAAAACTGCCATGGATGCAGCAGAAAAAGCAAAGGACTAAAGAATGTATGAAAAGCCAACTGATCGAAGTTTCCCGTCGCCTGAATAATTAGCGGATTTAAAAAACGACGGGAAACTTCTTCAGATAAAAAAATCATTAATGGTCAAATTTTATTTTACATATACCGCAATTGTTGAAGCGATTACAGGCTTGGGACTGATTTTCGTACCAGCAACTGTTGCGCATATATTACTGGGAGCTGAACTCGCAGGTACATTGTCTGTTGTTTTAGCGATGGTAGGAGGTGCGGCCATCTGCTCGATTGCCCTGCTAAGCTGGCTTTCAAGGTCTGGTATTCCGGCCCGATTCAGCCTGCCTGTTCTTTTGCTTTACAATATAGCCGTAAGTCTGATCCTGCTTTATGCTACTTTGGAATTTGGGTATCATGGGATTCCGATATATGGGGTTATTATTTTTCATTTATTTCAGTCGTTATTGTGTGTGGTCTTTTTGAAAAAATGACCCAATTATAGAACATTACGCAAACGAACATTCAACTAATAAATTATTTCACTATGATTATCGGATTACTGGCTTTGACATATTTACTGTTTGGAGGAGGTCATCAGACATTTTTGTTAAACCCGGAATTAAAGAAAAATGTAAGCACGTATGTCGTGAACAGCAAACGCAAAGACGATATTTACCTCCTGATAAAGCAGGCTGAAAAAAGCGAAGCTGTATTTTTAAAAGAAACAAAAAACGTTTTTGACAAGAAACTGGTTTCATTGAATATGGATACATTATCTACAACTGCAGACTTTATGCAGGAGTATAATAAGTTCTACGACAGTCTCGCGGTGTTACAGAATAAATATGTAGGCGATGAAATTAAGATAAGATCATTTATACTGCCAAATGAATGGGATAGTATTATGAAAAAAGTTCTTATTCTGCCTGATCAGGCTAAGGCCCGCAAAAGTTTAATGGAGGAGAATCAAAAACTATCCGGTAATCTGCAGGCTGCTTGCAATAAATACATTTCAGATCCTTCTTCAAAAAAACAGTCTGTAGTGTATGTCGATGGTTACAAGGCTAAAGGTGACAGTGTCGCCATCGCATTTCTGGACATGAATTATAAATACATTTCGGTGATTCGCCCTTATAATGTTTCACGTTCGGATTTCGAACCCATACGTTCACGGATGATTTACCTGAGAAGGGATTATTCAAACTACCTGGTCGATATGCGATTTAAATTAAAAGCCATTACGCCGAATAAAAACTGGCATGATCTCGCTAAGGTGTTAAACAACAATTTTGTGTATTTGGGAGCAGGAATTTCTAAATAATTGACTGCTCAACGGGTGAATAATTGAAATAGTCTATTACGAAACTTAGTTCACCATATGATTATTTTAACCGGGTCTCAGCAAAGGGCTGCCTAATCTTTATTTTTTTTATGAGTGGCACCAGTCGTTTATGGGCACAGGAAATTGAACCGCGCAGTTACGCCGTCGTTCCAACGGGTCTGCACGCAATGGCACTGTCGTATACTTTTTCAAGTGGGAACGTGATCACTGCGGGAAGTTCACCGATTCAAAATCTGGACGTGACTAATAATGTATTTAACCTGGGATACGTTGAGACTTTTACGTTATTTAAAAAACTCGCAAGAGTAGCCGTAAGTATGCCTTTTGGTCATTTGGATGGTACTGCCAAATTTCAAGGCTTAGACACTGCTGGTACCCGCACAGGATTTTACGACGGCAGAATCAAATTCGGTATGAATTTATTTGGCTCACCCGCACTGAGTCCAAAGGATTTTCAAAAATTTCAGGAACAAACTGTATTTGGAGCGAGTGTAGTTATTTCAGTTCCGATTGGTCAGTATTATCCTTCGAAATTAATTAATCTGGGTTCTAACCGCTGGGGATTCAAACCTGAGTTGGGGTTGTCTCACCGAGAGGGAAGATTGTTCTATGAAATATATTCAGGAATATGGATGTATACAAAGAATACCGATTTTTTCAAATCATATATCCAGCAGGAAAACTCATTATTTACTTTTCAGGCCCATGTTGATTATACTTTTAAACATGGAAAATACCTGGCAATCAACGGCGGATATGCTGATGGTGGGGAAACTTCTTTAAACGGAATGGAACAACATGATGAAGAAGAAAACTGGAGACTGGGTGCTACTTTTTCTTCTCCCATATTTAACAGACATCAGTCTGTTAAGATAATGGTTAACACAGGTATCGCAACAAAAGCCGGACAGAATTACACAGCAATTACGGTAGTTTATCAATATAGCTGGTACTAATCGATATGAAAGCGGAATAGAATACGTCACGATTATTTTTTTATTTGCTCAAACTTATTTTATGAAAAAGAACATTTTATTCATGGCGGTCTTGCTGTTGATTTCAATGTCTGATTTTGCCCAGGATCCCGGCTGGCCGAGACAATTGAAGAACAACGGATCCGTGATGGTCGTTTATCCTCCCCAGGTAGAGAACTGGCAGGACTACCAGTCGATTAATTTCAGGATGGCTTTTTCTCTTACTCCCGCTCAACAGACAAAGCAGATCGTAGGTGTGTTATATGTTAATGCAACAACCGTAAATAATACGAACACCCACATGGTTACTTTATCAAATATGAATATCGTGAGCGTGCATTTCCCCGGCCTGGATGATGCGACATCTGCTTCCATGGAACAAATAGTGCGAGCCACAGTGGATGTTTCAAAAACGGTGACGGTTTCTATGGAAAGAATTGTTGCATGTACACCAAAACCTCAGACAACGCCAACAGTGAATGTTCAAAATGATCCGCCGATTATTTTTGTGAGCACGAAACCTGCCATCATTCTTCAGCTGGAAGGAACGGCTGTTTTGGCGGATGCCACACCCGGCGGAATAAAATATGTTGTAAATGCAAACTGGCCGGTCTTCTTTGATCCGGCTACTTCAAATTATTATCTGTTTGATGATACGGAATGGCAAACGGCAACACAATTGAGCGGTCCCTGGAGTTTTACTTCTGCATTGCCTTTGTCTCTGATTAATCTTTCAACAAATCAAAACTGGTCTTCTTCATTAAAAAATGCAATTCCCGCACAGAGCTGGTCAGATCCGAATATGCCACAAATATTTTATGCTGCCACTCCAGCCGAGATCATTCTTTTCAAAGGTCAACCAGTGATGGCTCCCATCGTTGGCACAGGTCTCACGTATGCAACGAATACGAACAATGGCATTTTTTATTCCAGTGCCACCAGTCTTTATTATTATCTCGCCGCCGGCAGATGGTTCAGCGCTTCGGGATTGAATGGTCCGTGGACTTTTGCAACAGCGGATCTGCCTGCAGACTTTGCAAATATTCCCAGGAATAGTCCGGCTGCTGGTGTATTAAGTTCAGTTCCCGGTACACAGGAAGCAGCTGATGCAGTTATGATTGCGCAGATACCAACCAAGACAACGATGAGTATTAGTTCTGCTCCGCCAGTCACGATTACTTACTCGGGTGATCCGGTATATGTCACTATTGACGGCACGCCGCTTTCTTATGTAGAGAATACAAACGATAAAGTAATTATGGTTGCCAGCAATCAGTTTTATGCATGTGTTGGCGGGTTCTGGTATAATGCATCTTCTCCTCAGGGTCCCTGGGTTCTCGCGAGTTCGGTCCCACAGGTAATATATACTATACCTCCCAGTTCGCCGGTATACAATGTTACTTATGTTACTCAAACTGTCGTTGTTTCGGGCACGGTTCAATCCAGTTATACTGCTGGTTATATGGGTGCTTTCGTGGTCGGTGTAGGTGTGGGTGTGATCATAGCTTCCGGAA
>DATHPV010000180.1:0-2288 GCA_035483495.1 Puia sp. | reverse complement strand
ACCCCCGGATCATTTCCCACATACCTCTTTCTGATAAAGATATAACCTGGTAAAGTCGAAAAATATACCCTTAAAGTAGAAAACCTGATATCACGTTACCGTCCAAAATCTATCTGAATATTTTAATAATAATAATACCTGCGTGGTGGTGGTGGCGGTGCCTGATAGTAATGTCTTTGTGGCTTTTGATAAGCTGGTAATTTTTTTCCTAATCCGATTATGAGACCGGCATTGAATCCAAACTGAAGAAGTCCCGGACCTGTATAATAATACCCCTGGGGATAACCCCAGCCACCAAAATAATATCCCGAGCTTGGCGGCACTGCACCCAGCAGGCGGCCACTGAGCCGGAGTCCAAAATGGGATCCCAGATATAAATTCGTTCCGAATTGAAAACCATAAGCAAAACTGGCATTACTTGAAAAAGTATTAGGATGGGGAGTAAAAAAGGCCGCACCCAGATCTGCTCCAAAAAATAACGCAGAGCGGGAATCGGGAAGAGTAAAGCTGGAAACAGGACCAGCCATGATATAATTTATTCCTGCAGTGGTCTGGTAAACGGGTTTATCGCCAGGCAGGGCTCCATAGTTATATAATTTAGCCGGCACCTGCATACCATTATACATCATTTCGAATCCGAAATGACGGTTAAAATTGAACTGGAACGCGCCACCGAAATTGTAATCCGCCTCAACCCGGCCGAACGTGTTGCCGAAGTTTAACTGATCGGCAAAAGTATATCCAAACTGAGGAATAAATTCAATGGTTGATTGCGCCTTTCCGGCACTTATCATGCCGCATAGTAAACCAGAAAATAAGATCAGTTTTTTCATACAGTAGAGTTTTACTAATACTTATAGACGTAAATTTTTGTTATTGGTTTAACGATAAAAGTTGTTCTGTTGTTAAATACTTGCTAATAAAAGCTTTGTGCCTAAGGCTTAACGTATACCGCTTTTATAATATTATCAGGAGTCCAAAAATGGGAATATGTTTTACATTCCGGTAACATAAGCATTCATAGTAAGTGTCAATCCATCGTATGCAAGATGTATGCCTTCAGGCAATTCAGGGTCAACGTCAGCATGTTTACCCAACTGGTGACTAATATGCGTAAAATAGGCCTCTGGAACACCCAATTCATGAGTTATGGCGATAGCTTCTTCGAGATTGAAATGGGAAATATGTTTTTCCCTGCGAAGTGCATTCAGCACGACAATACCGGAGCCCCGGATTTTTTGTTTTTCTGATTCATCTATCCGGTTCGCATCTGTTATATAGGTAAAACCGCCAAATCGGAAGCCCAGGACAGGCATTTTCATATGCCATACCTGTATGGGTTCAACACGAATGTCTCCAATCATAAAGGGATCAGTAGCGATTGTATTCAGTTGGATCTCCGGAACACCCGGATAACGAAAATCGGTAAATGCATAAGGGAATTCACGAATGACTACTTCCTGCGTCATTTCATTGGCGAAAACCGGCATCGGTTTGCCAGAAAAATAATTAAAAGCACGGATATCATCCAATCCTGCGATATGATCTTTATGAGGATGTGTAAATAGGACCGCGTCCAGCTTCGTTACATTTGCTCTCAACATCTGGTATCGAAAATCAGGTGTAGTATCTACAACAATGCGGGTGGTTGGAGATTCAACTAATATGCTCGAACGAAGACGTTTGTCTTTCTGATCAGTCGAATGACAGACTGGGCAGGGACAGGCAATCATTGGAACTCCACTACTTGTGCCTGAGCCCAGAAAACTTATTTTTATGGAAGGAAATTGCACAATCAAAAATAGATGAAACTATGCAATCAGCTCTGGGGTTTAAGCAGATTCTCAAGGACTCTTCTGCTTTCCGGTGCAAGTGATTCCGGATTGAAACTAAGCTGCGGGAGAATATCTATCAATGTATTTATTCGTCCTTCCAAAGGAAGAAATTTATTCAGAACAAGCACTTTTTTTTCTTCCAGGATACAATATCCACTTTGAAAATTGCCACGTTCATAGCGGATCACGTAGCCTGTTTCATGAAGAAGCTTTTCAATTTTATCCAGGGTAGTTACTGTATACTTCATATTTCAAAGTTGCTAAAATACAAGGAATTGATATGATAAGTTTATCCACACTCCCATACTCCCATACTCCCATACTTTCTTCCTATTTTCCCGTCATCCTGATCACCGGGATGATCATCTCTTCCATACTCACACCACCATGCTGAAAACTATTCCTATAGTAGTTTGCGAAATAATTATAATTGTTCGGGTAACACAGAAATCC
>DATHPV010000179.1:0-2022 GCA_035483495.1 Puia sp. | reverse complement strand
GTGGTAGTGTGGTAGTGTGGTAGTTAGCCGTAAGTATTATAGTCTAATGACAATATTCTCGAAAATTATAAAGGGAGAAATACCAGCCTACCGCATTGCGGAGGATGATTTCTTTCTGGCTTTTCTCGATATCAATCCCTTGCGTCAGGGACATACATTGGTTATACCAAAAACCGAAACCGATCATTTTTTTGATCTCGATGAAGTTTACCTTACCCGGATTCTGATGTTTGCCAAACCAATAGCAAAATCAATTGAGAAATCTTTCCCCTGTGATCGTTGTGGGATTTCCGTAATTGGTCTCGAAGTGCCACATGCACATATGCATTTAATCCCCATCGATCATTTGAATGATATGAATTTCAAAAATCCTAAACTAAAATTAACCGAGGAAGCGTTCAGGGAAATTCAGGAACTGATAATAAGAAATCTGAAAAAACCAAGTTAGGATTATCAACTTCCTTCCAGATTAAATCGTAATATTTTCAACTTTAAATTGAAGTTTTCCTGCAGGAACAATAACGTCTGCTATTTCACCAATCTGCTTGCCTAGCAAACCTTTCCCTATAGGAGAAGAAACGGAAATTTTACCCAGTTTAAGATCAGCTTCCTTCTCAGAAACCAAATGATAGGTCGATTGTTTTTTATTCAACATATTAGTTACCGTTACTTTGGTAAGAATAGACACTTTACTGGTATCAATATTACCTTCTTCAAGAATTCTTACATTCGCCAGGTCGGCTTCCAGGCGTTGGATCTTAGCCTCCAGCAGGCCTTGTGATTCCTTGGCTGCATCATATTCGGCATTCTCCTTCAAATCTCCTTTTTCGCGTGCTTCGGCAATTGCTCTTGATGCTGCCGGTCTGTCAACGCTTTTCATTTTCTGTAATTCACCCCTCAGTTTCTCGAGTGCCTCCTTTGTCAGATATGTGATTCCACTCATAAATCCTCCTCTTGTTTATTATAAAAGAAAAAAAATACAACGCCCTTTTGGAGGCGTTGCATTTATGCAAAGATAAGGATTCCATTTTCAAATGTAATTTTGACGAATATTTTTGAGGACTTAAAATCAGGAAAGGCCTGCCTGTTTAAATTGTGTTAAATGCTTGCGGTTATTCGAAAAGTGCTGAATGGACCTATAAGCCAAGTTTGTCCAAGACTACTTTCGCCATCAGATAAAAGGCCTCTTTACTATAGCCCGCGATATGGGGCGTTAACAGCACGTTTTTATATACGAGTAACTGTGTAAGTTGTTGTTTTTCAATATCAGTATAAGTATCCAATTTTTCATTCTCCAGCACATCCAGGGCAGCGCCGGCTATTTGCCCCGTTTCCAGGGCTCTAATTATCGCTGAATTGTCCTGTGTTTTACCTCTGCTTGTATTTATAAAAAATGGTTTATTTCTAAGAGTTTTAAAAAATGAATCCCCTGCTAAATGATGTGTTTCGTCCGTTAGGGGGACATTCAGACTTACCACATCGGCATATCTGCCGATCTGATCCATATTGGCTTCTTTGATTTTTCCGGCTCCGAAGTTGAATTTGTACTTATCATAAGCCAGAACTGTAACATCAAATGATGAAAGCAGTTTCGCAAAAGAAGAACCCGTATTTCCATATCCAATGATGCCCACGGTTTTACCGGTAAGTTCTATTCCTCTATTTGCCTCACGTATCCATTTTCCCTCACGGATTTCTTCCGATGCTTTGGGGATATTATTCATTAACGAAAGTAACATTGCCAATGCGTGCTCGGCTACTGCATTTCGATTGCCCTCGGGACTGCTTACACAACGGATACCCTTACTTGCAGCATAATCAACATCTATCAACTCCATTCCGCTGCCAAGCCTGCCTATCCATTTTAGTTCTCCAGCCAATTCCAGAATAGTCCTGTCAATTTTTAATCTTGTGGTAATAATTAAACCTACCGCATCGCGTATCTGATCCTTCAGCTCGTCGTAAGTCAATTGCGGATGATACGATACTTCGAATCCATGCTTTTTCAGTCGCTCAATTAAA
>DATHPV010000178.1:0-6484 GCA_035483495.1 Puia sp. | reverse complement strand
AAACAGGGAAAAAACAACCTGAAGCGATAGAACTTTATAAGAAAAACGGGTATAGGATAATTCCCAATTATGGTCAGTACAAGGGCGTCGAAAACAGCGTATGCTTTGAAAAAATCCTTATTTAATTTCATCGATACTGTTAACCTGTTTGTCGAAATAATTTCCATGTCTGCTGATCTAAGCTAGTTTTACATATGGCCTGAAAAGCCGGGAAATATTTTCCTTATGGAATACGATAACGACAAAATAGTTAAAGGAACTTATAAATCCGAATTATACTGCTGGTTGGTATTTGCGATTATAAATCCGCTGGTTAGCGGACTGGAAATATTTCCGCATCATAAATCGATGTGGATTGCACTGCTGGTTATACAACTCTGTTTACTGCCTCTGTATATTCTCTATTCAAGATTTATTGTGATTAAATTTCTCTTCACAAAAAAATATCCCCTTTACGGTGCACTGACTGTTGCATTTTATCTGGTTATTCTTTTTCTGCTCTTTTTATTATTCAAGATACCGGCTATTTACGCCCGTGACACTGAACAGGATTTCTTTCTCTTCACAAATCTTACCATATTCAGAGACAGCGTTTGGATCTTCGTGAATATTTGTCTTGCGGTTTCTATTTCCTATTTAAGACTAAAACTGGGAGAAGAAGAAACCGTGGAAACGCTTCAAAAAGAAAATACCTATTATAAGCTGCGTTATTTCCGTACACAGCTGAATCCTCATTTTCTTTTTAATACTCTCAACAGTATTTATTCACTGAGTCTGAGCAAGGCAGACAAAGCCCCTGAAGTCGTTGTTCGTCTTGCTGATATTATGCGCTTCCTTATCTACGAGTGTAATGAAGATAAAATTCCTCTCGATAAAGAGATTGAATTTATCCGCAACTATATTGAAATAGAGAAAATACGTTACGATGCGGATATTCAATTTACGGTAGAGGGAACTACGGAATCGGTTATGATAGAGCCCTTTTTATTCATTTCGTTTATTGAGAATGGATTCAAACACGCCATCGATAATTCCTTCGCGAAACCCTTTATCTATATCACATTGAAAGTGCATCCGGATCAGATCACATTAAATGTTATAAATAATACGAGCCTGGAATTGGAAACACAAGCCAAGAAAATTCAGGGTAAAGGACTCCTGAATAGTAAAACCATACTTGAATTACTTTATCCGGATTCCTATGCGCTGGACATTATTCAGACAGAAAAAAAAGACAGGAAAGAAAGTAAAATGAGATTGAAGAATGCACAGGAGCGACTTCAACGTTTATATCCCGATACTCATACCCTTGATGTAATTTTGAGTAATAATACCTTTACCGTTTCTCTCATATTAATAACCGGCCTGCTTGATAAAATGTATAATCATAGAAGATGAGCCACTTGCGCAGGACGTCATAAAAAGTCATTTGCAGAAATCAGGTCGTTTTGATTTGATAGGCACTTATCGGAACGCGCCTGAAGCAAAAGAGGCGATTGAGAATAATGATATTGAGCTCATTTTTCTGGATATACAATTGCCGGGAATGACGGGGCTTCATTTCCTACGGTCGCTCACCAATCCGCCCTTTGTAGTCTTTACAACATCTTATCCCGAATATGCACTGGAGAGTTATGAATTTAATGTGATTGATTATTTACTCAAACCGATTTCCTATGAAAGATTTTCTAAAACGATCAACAAGATCATCGACGGAAAAATTTTCAAAGCAAATATCAGTGAACCAAAACAGCTAAGCCGTGAATATATATTTATCAGATCTGATAGTAAATTTCTAAGAATCAGTTTTTCAGACATTATATATATAGAAGGCATGAAAGACTATCTTAAAATCCATACGATCGAGCATACGATCATCACCCACCAGACTTTGAGTGAAATGGAAAACATCCTTCCTTCCGGACAATTCCTCCGGATACACAAATCCTATATTGTAGCCATTGCCCAGATCAAGGCAGTATTCGGGAATTCCATCGATATGGGGAAAATCATGCTCCCGATCGGACTTAACTACAAAGAAAGAATCATGAGTTTCATTTCAGGGAAACCATCTTAATAATAACTGATGAATACATTCCCCAGTATTCTTCAGCCCGATTTTTGATTAGTGCCTTTTAAGTGTATATCATTCATTATATGTGAATTATACAACTAATTCACATGATCCTGTAACGACTGCTCAAAGATTAACACAGAGCTTTGTATTCTAAATTAAGAATACGATCATGCAGAAAATTATGGTATTGGGCATTCTATTAATAGTAGGATCCACTCAAGTTCTACAAGCACAGACAAAATACAAAATCCTGGAAACAAAAGATATCGATATGAAATTGTCGGGCACTTCCACGCTCCATAACTGGACAATGGAAACGCAGACATTTACAGGCGAGGCTCAATTTGGATTCAAGTCAGGAAATATTCAACTCAATTCTATAAAATCTCTTTCGTTTAATTTAAATGTAACAGATTTAAAAAGTGGAGAGAAAGGCCTGGATAAAAATGCTTACAAGGCTTTAAAGACTGATCAATACAAAGACATAGTTTACAAGCTCTCGTCTGCAAAAGTAATGTCTGAAAAAAATGGCAAATACCTGATTAAAACGCAGGGCAACCTGAGTATCGCCGGTGTAACAAAAGATGTTGCTATGGATGTTTATGCAGTGGTTAATAAGGATGGGTCTATCACCTGTACGGGATCTGACAAATTACTGATGACTGATTACCAGGTTAAACCCCCCAAGTTCATGCTGGGTGCCATGAAGACCGGTGATGCCATTACATTGAACTATACTATCGTTTACAAAAAAGATCTGCTCTAAGACCAGATCAATATTATTCTCAAGAAGTTATTATGAAAATTATAATTATAGCGCTGTTATGTATTGTGTCGATGGATGTTGTAGCCCAAAAAGGCGCTATGCAGTTTTTCCGTCCGTATGACCAAAGAGGACTGCATATGTTCGAAACGACGAAGGCCGATTCCATTCCTTTCGTAAAAACACATGTTCAGGTTGGCGGCAGTTTTGAACAAACATTTCAGACATTAAGAGATCAGAATACGGCTGAGCCGGTGATAATGCCTCCGTATAAAGGAAATGTAAATAGTCTTATTCCCCTTACAAATGGATTCAATCTGGCGATGGCCAATTTGAATATCGATGCACAGTTATCAGATGGGATACGCGTGAATCTCACCGTTTATCTTTCTTCAAGGCATCATGAAGATACCTGGGTGAAGGGTGGTTATATTCAATTTGACAAACTTCTTTTCCTGAACAGTGAAGCCATAAATAATATTATGAAATCTGTTACGATTAAGATTGGGCAATTTGATATTGACTATGGTGATCAGCATTTTCGCAGGACGGATGGGGGAAGCACTTTGTACAATCCATTCGTAGAAAATTATGTAATGGATGAATTTGCTACTGAAATAGGTGCAGAATTTTATTACCATCATAAATCCGGTTTGTTTGCCATGATAGGAATTTCAAACGGTGAATTGGATCCAACAGTTGTGGCTCCTACCAAAATGGATACCACGACAGGGCAAATAAATAAATATGATCCTGCATTCCACGGAAAGATCGGATTTGATAAGCAGATTAGTCCCGATTTACGATTCAGACTAACCGGCTCCTACTATACCGACCATAGTGCAAACAACAACACTTTATTCGGTGGAGACAGAACAGGGTCACATTATTTCTATGTAATGGAAAACCAAAATGTGGCTAATGGAACTACCATTTCCGATGAAGTGGATTATAGTCCTTTCTCAGGAAGATTCAACCCGGGCTTCACTGAACAGGTGAATACATTTATGATTAATCCGTTTGTAAAATATAAAGGACTTGAATTCTTTGCGACATATGAAAATGCCCATGGAAGAACAATAACTGAGACCGGTAAACGACAAGCCATTCAATATGCCGCTGATCTCATTTACCGATTTCCGGCCAATAAAGAAAACTTCTGGGTCGGCGTACGTTACAATACAGTAACATCGGCTGTTCAGGGCCTGACTCAAGACATAACTATAAACAGGGAAGTAGCTTCAGCTGGATGGTTTCTTACAAAAAATATCATGTTGAAAGTTGAATATGTAAACCAGGTTTATCAAAATTATCCAGGTACCAATATCCTGAATGGTGGTAAATTTTATGGAACCATGTTCGAGGCTGCCATTGGTTTCTGACGTTGGCGAAATTATGTATAGTGAATATCATTTCAGAGCATGTATCTTACCGAACGACTAAATATTTAAAAAGATGGCGACAAAATTAAAACCACTTAAGGGTTCGGCAAAAGAACAAAAAATAAAGGTGCAGTCTTCTGAACTGGCAAAATCCAAATCGCATATCGTGGTAGAGATCATTGAATATGTGACCAATTCCGTGGTTTGCAAAACGATCATAAAAAAATCAACCGGCAATATCAGCGTTATGTCTTTTGACAGTGGTGAAGGGTTAACGGAAAAAACTTCGCCCTTTGATACTTTTGCCCAAATTATTGAGGGCAAAGCAAATATTGTAATTGATAAAGTTTCCCATTTGCTGCAAACCGGAATGGGGATTGTTATTCCTGCTCATTCTTCCAATTATATAAAACCCAACGGAAGATTTAAAATGATTCTGACCCTTATCAAAAGTGGATATGAGTAATCCTCACAGGTCTTCAAGCATTGAACGCCTTTTGGTTCTAAGCTGTTTAAAGTAAGAAGGTGTTAACCCGGTCACCTTTTTGAACTGGCTGGAAAGATGCGATACACTGCTATAATGCATTTTGTAGGCAATCTCAGTTAAAGTCAATTCATTATAAACAAGTAACTCCTTCACGCGTTCGATTTTGTGTGTAATGAAAAATTTTTCAATCGTCACTCCCGTTACTTCCGAGAAAAGATTGGCGAGATAGGTATAATCGTGATTTAATTTTTTGCTCAGGTATTCGGATAAATTAATCGACAGGGGTTCTTCTGAATAGTGGACCAGTTCAATAATAATATTTTTTATCTTTTGGATGAAGACACTTTTTTTATCGTCCAAAAGTTCCAAGCCTGATTTAAGAAGAGCTAATTTGAATTTATCATGTTGCTCGGCACTCATATCTTCGACCAGTTCCACTTCACCCAATTCAACCACCAGATGTTTTATTCCCAGGTTTGTTAATTCATCCCTGACAACCATTTTGCAGCGAATGCAGACCATGTTTTTTATAAAAATCTTCACGGTGAAATATTAATTGTTAGAGGTCCGCAAAGTGTTAGTAAGTCAGCCAAAATAATTCGGGATCATCAATACTGTCAATGTACCTCTAATTATAACACTCTGATCTTTTAGTAAGACATTTCGATATTAATAGATAAAAGGCTGCTATAAAATGTGTGAATTGTATAACTTTTTATAAAAATGATACAATAGGCCTGCAGTATGAGAGATCCAGCAAGTTCATATGCTGAAAAAGAGAATGTGGGAATCTTGTAACAAAAGAGGGGTTTTGTATAATAGAAAGTTCCGCGAATTAGCTCACCTTGCTATGGTACGATAAAGTAGTTAAAATTTTGAAAATGCTCCAGACAATCGGAAATCCATTTGACAAATTATTGCAAAGAGTTAAATATCGTTCCAGCAGATATGAATCTCCATTGTCTTATAAAGCAATAAATCCGCTTGTAAATATCAGTCTGGCGATCGAGATGATGGAATCCAGAAACACAGATCCCGATTTGAAATTTTATATTGAAATCATAAAGAGAAACAGTTCATTAATAAACCAATTGATTAACGAAGATCTTCCAGCGGGAGCGCCTTTTATATTTAAAGCAAGACATCCATCGATCAAAGGAAATCAGGTAAGTCAGGATTTTTAAACTGCCGGGGGTTTTGTTTTAATCCCTTAATCCCAAATCAACTGCTCGTTTTATCCTCCCCCTCTTCTAAGTCTGGTAGCGATTGGCCAACAATTAAATTCTTTCTAAGTTCAAGCTAATATCTATTGAAATGAGGCTATCATTTGGAAAATGAGCCCAATAATGGGCTCATTTTCACTTCATGAGCCTATTAATAAGCATTTTGTGCAGGCGTGAGCCTATTATTGAGCTCATTTTCCTTTTTTTTGAGCCTATTTTATTCCCAGCCTGAGCCTATTATATAAAACGCACCTGCACCCTTCCCGTCATTCGATTTAATAATTTGAAGCCTGGCCAGTTCCTGTAAATGCCTGGTTGCGGTTGGCTTGGAAACGCTGTTCATTGACTGGTAAATCCTGTTGGAAATCCTGGCATGTTCGCCAATATATATTACCGCCCGGATCTGGGCTTCGTTTAAAGAATATTTCGCCAAAACTTTTTTTGTAGCTTCAGAGATGGAGGGGTTTTCTTCCCTTTCCGATTCAGGCCGCCTCATATAATCCATTATAGCAGCGTGATATAGCCTTTGTCCGGGTTTTTTTTCATAGGCAG
>DATHPV010000177.1:0-3021 GCA_035483495.1 Puia sp. | reverse complement strand
ATTCAGGTTTCATTCCCGTAACATCTTCCGTCAATTTCTGGATTTATATACTTAGTCTGATTTACATAACTATTTTATTTATCCGAAGTCTGCAATATTTAATCCGGTCGCGGGAAAATCGGATGGATAAAATAGAAACGGCATTTTCATTGGAGCTTCAATCCTTTATCGATCGGCACTCCAGAATACTTGGAATAACCCGGAGAGTTAAAATTTATCTGTCAGACCTCGCTGAAACCGCTCAGACCAGCGGGTTTTTTAAACCTTTCATCTTACTTCCTGTTTCGTTGGTAACACGTCTTTCACCACAGCAGATAGAGGCCATTCTGATACATGAGCTCTTCCATATCCGCCGAACAGACTATGTGATAAATATTCTGATGTCGCTTTTTCGGAGAATTTTCTTTTTTAATCCATTCGCCCAACTTTTTTATTCGTCGTTGGAAAGAGAAAGGGAACTTGCCTGCGATGATAGTGTTATAGCCATGGGGTTTCCCGCGGTTCAATATGCCGAAGCGTTGTTTTGCCTTGAAAAATTCCGACAAATGCAAACCGGCTTTTATCTGGCTGCGAATGGTAACAAGCCCTGGCTATTAATGGAGCGGATTTGCCGACTTTTAGGAAAACCTAATTTTAAGAGGAACCAGTTTAATCCGCTCGTCATTCTCAGTTTGGTAATTTCATTGTTGTTATTTGGACTCAGGTTACCTGACAATTCACAAAAGGAAACCGCCCGCAATGCCGTTCATCGAACTTTTATTAAAACAATAAAAGCCGCTTCTTCCTCTTTAAAATTTGTGCAATTTGAAAAAACCACGATCACCAGGGTACTAAAAAAGCGCAAATCAGAAAAATTAAGAACGATCATCGTGAATAAACAACCTCTGGCTCCGGAATTAGTTACATCAGTTAACTCCGTGCCAGGTTTAAACTCTTATTTTGTAAGCGACAAAAAAGAGAGAAATTTTTCCAATCAACAAGCTGCTATAGCAGGACAGGCCAATATAAACTCTTCGGATAATACACCCTACGTTCCTTCTGTAACGCTGTCTTATCAGGCTGTTCCTGAAATCCTCTGGCAGGACAGTATAAGAGAGGTTGTAGTTCAAAACAACTATAATGATTTGAAAAGTCAAAACCTGATTAACGCCATTGCCAAACTTCAAATGTTGGAATCTGAAATTGAACAAAATTCGGAACAGTTAAAACTAATAGAAATCCAAAACAAGAATCTCATCCGATTAGACAGAAAAAATATAAAACCAATTTTGGATAATATTAATCGTCAGATCAAACTGAAAAAACAGAAAATCGAACAACTAAAGGTTAATCTTGAGATTTCTGAGGAAGAAATAATTCACATCTAAGCCCCTGATTAATTAATTTGCATCATGGATTTCAATTACCGGGAAACTTTACCGGAAGAATTTGATACAGCCTCGCGAATATGGATATATCAGGCAAACCGGTCCTTTGATTTGTCAGAGGTATTTCCTGTTAAGGATGAAATCAACAAGTTCATTGAATCCTGGTATTCACACGGAATAAAAGTGAAAGGATACGGAAACCTCTTTTTTGGACAGTTTATATTGTTAATGGCAGATGAAAGAGGCAGCGGGGTGAGTGGTTGCAGCACCGACTCTTCTGTCCATTTTATAAAAGAAATCGAAAATAGATTTAGCGTGGGATTACTGGAAAGACAAACGCTTGCTTTTTTGATAGGCGACAATATTCACCTCTTACCCATATCCCAACTGTCAGGTTTTATTTCCAACGGAACTATAACTAATGAAACTTTGTTTTTCAACAACACCGTTTCGACAAAGAAGGAACTTGAAAATAATTGGATTATTCCTATAAAACATAGTTGGCTGGCTTCCCGGCAAGTATTCCAGGAAGGCGTTTCAAAATAAAAAGCGGAAGTAGCTCACCTGGTAGAGCGACAGCTTCCCAAGCTGTAGGTAGCGGGTTCGAGTCCCGTCTTCCGCTCAGAATTTCCATCAACTGTCATCCTGTCATTTATTACCGGGTTTTGATTAATTTTGCTATCCCATCATAATCCGATGGATATTTCGAAAATGACCAGTTTACCTTATACTTCCAAAACCCGAAAGTTTTATATTGAGAGTTACGGGTGTGCAATGAATTTCGCCGATAGCGAAGTAGTTGCTTCGATTCTGGAGGATTCTGGCTTTGGCGGGACGAAGGATTATAATGAAGCTGACCTTGTACTCATAAATACCTGTTCAATCCGGGAAAAAGCGGAGCAAACTATCCGGAGCCGGCTGCATATTTTTCGTCAGGTTAAGAGATCGAATCCGTCTATGCTTATAGGAGTTTTGGGCTGTATGGCCGAAAGACTGAAATCTAAATTTCTTGAAGAAGAAAGACTTGTAGATCTGGTTGTAGGGCCTGACGCATATAGAACTTTACCTGTTCTAATTGAGGAGGCTGATAGCGGTCAAAAATCTGTAAATGTGTTGCTGAGCCGCGATGAAACTTATGCTGATATAGCTCCCATAAGATTAAATAGCAACGGAGTAAATGCTTTTGTAAGTATTATGAGAGGGTGTAATAATATGTGCACTTTCTGCGTAGTTCCCTTTACCAGGGGAAGGGAAAGAAGCAGAGATCCGTTCACCATCCTTTCTGAATGCAAAAATCTTTTTGAAAAAGGTTACCGGGAAGTAACTCTGCTGGGACAAAATGTAGACAGCTATCATTGGCACTCAGGCGCTGAAAACGGGCAGTCCGTATGCTTCGCTGAGCTTTTGGAATCGGTTGCTCAGATTTCACCCCTCCTCAGGGTGCGTTTCTCAACCTCCCATCCAAAAGACATTACCGATAAAGTGATGCACACAATAGCCCGCTATGAAAATATTTGCAATTATATTCATCTGCCTGTACAAAGTGGGTCTTCAATCGTCCTGCAAAGAATGAACAGAACTTATACGAGAGAATGGTATCTGGCCAAAATCAACAGGATCAGGGAACTAATCCCGGATTGTGGTATTACTTCGG
>DATHPV010000176.1:0-5172 GCA_035483495.1 Puia sp. | reverse complement strand
AAGATAATATCCAAACATAGGTGCCCGTGGGCTGATCTTCATTTTTAAAACGGCCGTCCCATCCAACAGATGCATTTTTTGAAGAAAATAGCAATTGTCCCCAACGGTTGAAAATCGTCAAATTGTAATCGCTGAAAAGGCATTGATTCTTTGGAATAAAAACATCATTAACTCCATCATTGTTCGGGGAAAATGCATTGGGCACAGAAAATTTGCAGGCGCAATTTTCATAAGATACTTTGATAGAATTCTTCGAATCCCCACATGCATTCATTATATCTACTGTATACTGTCCTTCCGTCGTAACATTAAACCGGGGCGATAGAGAACCGTCCTGCCACAGATAGGTTGACTGAGGATAAGAAGCATCAAGCAATAATTGCTGAGTAAAACATAAAGTAGTATCAGAACCAATATTTACGATCGGTTTTGTAAGATAATTTACAGTTATTGCCCCTGATGTGTCACAGCCATTCATAGAAACTTTTACGGAATAAGTACCCGGACTTTCAATCTGATACGTGGAACTCATATTACCATCCTGCCAAGAATAGCTGGCTCCCGGATTTGTTACGTCGAGTTTAATAGATTCTCCTTCGCATATAGTCGTGTCATTGCCCAGGCTAATAACGGGTTTCAATTTAAAACTAACCAGTATGCTATCTCTGAAACTACAATTTTGTTTATCCACTTCGAGCCAGTATAAACCATTGCTGGTAATATTAATGGACGTAGTTTGATTACCATTACTCCATAAGTAGTTTCCTGAAACAGATGGATGTAGTTTAAATATACTACCATAACAAAGAGAGGTATCTGCGCCAAGAGAAAAGAAAGGAACAGAATTATATCGAATCACAATCGTATCGCTGGTTGAACAATTATTTTCATCAGTGAGCCTTACAAAGTATGTTCCGGCTTGGGAAACATTCAAATTATTCAATACAGATTTGTCCTGCCATAAATAGTTGTATAAAGGAGATGAAGGAGCCGACAAAGTCAATTTCTGTCCCTCACATAACACAGTGTCGACGCCCAGAAAAAACGGAGTTGAGAGATAAGTGTTTGCTTTTATGGTAGTATCGGTAGTGCACCCATTCATATCCTGAACCATAAGCAAATAATTTCCTGCACGAATATTAGAGAAAGTATTACTGCTTTGATAATTCAGACCACTGTCCAGGCTATATAATAAAGGCTGAGCGCCTGTTGCTGAAATCGATAATACACCTCTCGCATTATCACAAAATAAAGGAAGGCTCAGATTTGTCATGACCGGAGCAGAAGTGCCGGTCACCAAAACAGGAGCAGAGACCAATTGGCCCGCTCCGTCTTTCATTGTAATATTATAATTCGCAGCAGACAATCCCGCGAATACATTTCCTGATTGAAAATTTATTCCATCGATTGAATAAGAATAAGGTAATACCCCTCCGGATCCGAACGCAGTTATACTCGCATTTTTTCCACTGCATTGTTCATTAGTGGAAGCGGCGGTTAAAAGTGGACATAAATTGTTCAGTGTTGAATACCCGGTAGTCAATGTTCCTCCGCCATCTTTTACAGAAATCTGATAACTACCTCCTGATAATCCGCTGAAAACATTACTATTCTGATAATTTACTCCATCCAGAGAATAAGTATATGGTGGTGTACCGAAAGAAGCAGTAACGGAAATCCTCCCGTTACTCTGATTGCATCCTGCATCTGACGTTATAAAACTCAATGAAGATGTAGCGCATGCTTCAGGCATGATAAAACTGATTCCGCCTGTATATCCCAGATCATTTTTGGCATATACAGAATGCGATCCCGATGATAAATTTGAAAAGGTATTTACCACTCCATTAAACCCATTTCCGGGCGAATAATTTATTCCATCTAGAGAATAATAAATCGGTCCCGGCATATTTGCCCAAACAGTAACCTTTCCGTCATTCATACAGGAAACGCTATCATAGACCATATCAATTTGAAGGGGACAACAGAAAAAACACATAAAATAGTTAGGCAGTGTTCGTCCTCCGGATGTAAGCCCGGTAGCGATACAACCGTTGGCATCTTTCAAATAAAATATCTGAAAATATCCCTGTGATAAATTATTGACAATCGATCCGCTTTGATAACTCACGCCACCATCCAGACTATAAGTATATGGAGGGGTGCCATAATACGGCAACAGTTCCAGGCTTCCGTCATTACTGGTGCAGGTACTGGGTAATTGCAAAACCTGAACACTTAAAATCGGCTCGGGAAGTGTATTGCTCAGATAAACAAATGTTTTTGCGGTAGCCCCGGTTGCATCCATAACCTGCACGAAATAATTATTCTGATTAAGATCCGGGAAATAACCACTGGTCTGGTAAGGCCCCCCTGGTGACATAGTATACTTATAAGGCGGGATTCCTCCGGTAGCCGTGGCATTAATGGAACCATTCCCTAATGTGCTGGTGGATGTGGTTTGAATTCGCGTTTCACAGGTTGGATTTGTAACTGTTGCAGTTACTGTTAATACATTCAGCGTTTCACCGGTAGAAAGAGAATGGCTGGATTGACCATATATTGTTTCCGTTGCCAAAATGCAAAAAAATAAAATCAGCAACCGGAATGGTGGCATCGGGTTTAAATGAAAATTAGTTGAACAAGGGTTGCGGTGAATATATATTTTTTTTAAAAAGTAATCAATACGCCGAATTATTATTGATTTGAAACAATAATGAGATAGTTACCCCCTTAAAAACGATTGATTCTAAAATTTATTTGTTGTAATTGGCGTTATCACAAGCACAAATAAGCGAAATATGATTTTAAAAATCCCGTAAGTAAATACCCTTAGAATGTTGCCTTAAATGAAATCGACATTTATTCGTATACAATTAACCTGTTCAATTCAAGACCGCATGAAAATTAAATCCTCTGCCTTTATCTTCAGCTGTATAATATTTATCGCCTGCAGCAAATCAAATACCAAAACAGATTCTACTCAGAAAATAATTGAGTCCGACAGTTCCACATTGGTAAAAACAGCAATCAATTATAATTTGCAGGCGGATGGTATATCTGCAGTGGATTCTTCCTTATACAAATACACATATGACGATCAACGGAGAATTGTAGAACAGACATTTGCAGGACTTGATTTTCTGGACACTTTAAATTATTCGTTCTTAAGCGACAGGTATACGATGAATTCAAGTGCATATCTGAACGGTCAGCTGGTATCAAAAACAAATGAAATTTATTACCAGCAGATCCCGGGTCGTACCGATAGTATCCTGTCAGTAACCACAGGATATGGTGTACAGGCCGGACAAAATAACAAGTCATTGGCCCGTTTGTACTACGATCAGAATAATCAGGACACGCTTGAAAATAATTACAGCTTTACAACCGGAGTGGCCGTTTTTAATTCATCAGTAAATAAATATTATACGGGCAGCAACCTTGATTCAGTAACCGGTCGCGATATTCAGGGAAATCTGACTTATAAAGATTACTATTTAAATGGGAATCAGACGTCGGCACTTTTCTACGACAACAATGTACAAACAGGTGTACTGACTTTTACATATTCCAATATCCCCAGCGGAGGCATCTATTATTTCGTTGGTTCTTCAAACCTGCTTACCGGATTCACGAGCTTCACCATTCCATCTAATACCACTATCACCCAATCCGTAACCTACCAATTCGACGCCGCTAATCGCGTTTCTGTCATTTTGAGAGATAACCACGGGACCAGTCCAAATCAAAAAGAAGTCTTCACGTATTACTGATTTGGGATACCTATAAATTCTGTGATAAATTTACTGGCCACCCTGCCAACTTACAAAAGCGACTACCATCACAAGTGTGAAAAGTAATGCGGCAATTAAATAAACAACTAAAGATTCATTGATGTGTAAGGAAGATTGCTTTTTCATAAAGACGGATTTGAATATAATAGGTCAACTATAGTGCCAAAAAATAACTTACAATCCGTTCATTCATAGGTAGTTATTGAACAAAAAACCAGCGAATTTTTAACCGTTAATCTCCTATAGTAACGGGTATATTTACTGCATCAATCCTATCCATTAAATCCCAGCATTTTAACTTTAAAATACTCATGTTGCTACCCGGCATATGGAAATAATCTTATAGAGTAACTTAAAAGTTACTTATATTTGATAACTCTATAATAGGATATTATGCAAAAGGAAATTAGACATACCTGGTACTTTAATCAATCACCGGAAGAAATCTGGGATTACCTCACAAAACCTGAACTCATTGAACAGTGGATGATGAAAACAGATTTTCAGCCGGTAGTCGGACAAAAATTCCATTTGTACAGCCCCTGGAAAAACGATGTCGCCGATTGTGAAGTATTGGAGGTTGATCCTTTTGCGCGTCTTTCCTATATATGGCTGGCCCATTCGGCTGATTATTCCAGAAATTTCAAATCCGTCGTTGTGTGGACGCTCACTCCGATTGATAAGGGAACAGAACTGCAGCTCATGCACAATGGATTTACAATGCTGGAAGATATTATGGGATTCAATTCCGGCTGGAATATACTGGTAACTCAATTGGTTGATTTGGTAAAACAGCAGGATGTTTCAATGAGACAATAAATAATCTAAAAACAGGGGCCTTACAGGAACCTTATACGGACCTTATAGGGACATTATAGAGATAGTACTCCAGTTTGACGTAAGCTTGCAACATGCCCGCTATGGCCGGGCCAAAATCTATTTTAAGAATGGAATTTGAATTGAAGTGCCCGATGTCAGCTCAGGATGATTTCTTTAAATGTTACAACGGGCTTTAACAAGTTAAGCCATTTTTTTCAAAAGAACATCCTGAGAGTATGACGGTCAGAATAATTTATTCCCTTTATTAATCCAGATCTTCAGATTTGGCGGAAGACATTAACTTACATGACTATGGACAAAAATCCCGAAGAACTACTCAAAAAGGAACTATCCTTTACCGTTAAAGTATGGCAGACAACGGCGATTGTTTGTCTTTCACTCACTATCATCCTGATCCTGCGGGTGGCTTTCAATATTCTACTCATGGCACTCGCGGGTGTATTGATTGCAGTATATTTTCACGGTTTGGCCGGACTTATTGCATTGAAGACAAAAATGAACCGGAAGCTGGCTTTGTTTATTTCCATCACAGGCT
>DATHPV010000175.1:0-2414 GCA_035483495.1 Puia sp. | reverse complement strand
AGAATTAATAGTCGGGACGGGAAGGCCTGCTTCTTTTGGATCGCGAAACGCAAGTACTTCTTTCGGTTCATAATTCAGGTTTCGCCCGTGCTTATAACGTAAATTAGCAGTTGTCTGTTTATCTCCAATCACTTTATAAGGTGACTTCACGCGAACACTGCCATGATCAGTAGCCAGCACTATTGTTATTTTTTTATCAGAAATCTTCTTGAGTGCCTGGTGCAGTGGTGAATGTTCAAACCAACTTGCAGTGATACTCCGGTAACTTGCTTCGTCACTCGCAAGCTCTTTAAGCACTTCCATTTCAGTTCTCGCATGACTGAGCATATCCACAAAATTATAAACGATTACATTCAGATCGTTGTTCATCAGATTCAGGATATTGTTTACAAGATCCTGTCCAGCCTGGTGATTGAGAACTTTGGTGTAAGATGTTTTCAATTGGTCCATTTTCAATCGCTTCAGCTGTGCCCTGAAAAACTCTTCTTCCGAAAGGTTTTTTCCACCATCTTCATCATCGTTTTTCCATTGATTTGGAAATTGTGTTTGAATATCAACCGGCATAAGGCCGGCAAAAATTGCATTGCGACAATATTGTGTCGCTGTAGGCAGGATGCTATAAAATGTTTCTTCAGTTTGAATCCTGAAACTCTGCGCAAAAACGGGTTGAATGGCCTTCCATTGATCGAAGCGCAGGTTATCGATCAATACAAAAAAGAGGGGCGTGCCTTTTTCAAGATTGGGAAATACTTTATTTCGCAAAAGGGTATGGCTCATAACCGGCGCATCGTTTGCTTTCGGGGATACCCACTTGGAATAATTTTTTGAAATGAATTTAAAAAACTCGGTATTGGCTTCCTGTTTCTGAGTTTGAAATACTTCCTGCATTTCGGGACTATTGCTTTTCTCCATTTCAAGTTCCCAGAAAACAAGTTTTTTATAAAGGTCCATCCATTCCGTAAAATCAGGGTTACTGTTAAGCGTCGTAAAAAGTTCGCGGAATTGTTGTTGATAGGCGGTGGTAGTAGTTTCACCCACGAGTCTTTTGTTATCAATTATTTTCTTGAGGCTTAAAAGAACCTGGTTGGGATTTACAGGTTTTATCAGATAATCAGTGATCTGTCTGCCGATCGCCTCATCCATGAGGTTTTCCGTTTCGTTTTTAGTAATCAATACCACGGGCACCTGCTGATTTACTTCCTTTATTTTACCAAGAGTTTCCAAACCACTGATGCCTGGCATCGATTCATCCAGCAATACCACATCTACCGGGTTTTCTTTTACAAAATCGATTGCATCAAGTCCATTGGTCATGGCTTTCACTTCGTATCCCTTGTTTTGCAAAAAAATGATATGAGAATGAAGACTTTCTATTTCATCATCTACCCAAAGTACTTTGCCAAGCGCCATATTAGATTATTCAATTTTCTAAAGATAGTTTATCGGTCAGTCATTCCTAAATTTGGATCCTGGATTGAATTCTTTTAACAAAACAAAATGGGTGCAGGTTCACAAAAAATTATCAATGATCCGGTTTATGGATTTATTACCATCGAACACCCTTTGGTTCTGGAAGTGATTAGAAATCCTTTCTATCAGCGATTGCGAAGGATACAACAAATGGGTCTTGCAAATTTGGTATATCCGGGCGCTGTGCATACCCGCCTTCATCATTCCCTGGGCGCATACCACCTGATGTGCAACGCATTGGCAGTACTTAGAACTAAGGGAGTTCCTATTTCAGATGATGAAGAACTCGGCGCAAAAATGGCGATTCTTCTGCATGATGTAGGGCATGGTCCTTTTTCTCATGCGCTTGAAAAAGTTCTGATTGAGAACTATAATCATGAATCCGTTTCATTGCTGATTATGGAAAGTCTCAATAAACAGTTAAATGGAAAATTAAAGACTGCTATTGAAATTTTTACAAACAGGCATCCAAAAAAGTTTCTCCATCAACTGGTATCCGGGCAACTCGATGTAGATCGTATGGATTATCTGAATCGGGATAGCTTTTTTACCGGTGTTTCGGAAGGTGTAATTGGATATGACCGGATCATTCATATGCTTGCTGTACATGATGGTGAACTGATGGTAGAAGAAAAAGGCATTTATTCCATTGAAAAGTTTCTGGTAGCCCGCCGGCTTATGTACTGGCAGGTTTATCTGCATAAAACTGTTGTAAGCGCTGAAAGTATGCTCGTGCAGATTATTCAACGCGCGAAAGATAAAATTGCTGCCGGAGAAAAATTACATTCAGGATCAGAACCTCTCGACTATTTTTTATCACGAAGCTCAAAAAAACATTCGGAATGGCTCGAAGTTTTTAGTCTCATAGACGACAATGATGTTTTAACTGCCCTTAAACGATGGATGAAAAACAGTGACCCCGTTTTATCAAATCTAAGCGATAT
>DATHPV010000174.1:0-5721 GCA_035483495.1 Puia sp. | reverse complement strand
ATTGGACACAAGATTTAATATTATCTTTTCCCACATATCCGGGTCGACATATACGGAACCGGATATTTCTGTAGCCTCGATTTCCAATATCATACCCGCTTTTTCAATAGCAGATCGAAATGTGCTTACGAGATCTCTCGTCAGTTCAATAATATCCACGGGCTCAAACTTCCCATCGAGCCTGCCGGCTTCCAGTCGCGAAAATTCTAAAAGTGTATTAACGAGTTTTTGCATTCGCAGTGCATTGCGATGCGCTACGGACAAGCCATTTTTACTGTCCGGAGAAGTCTCGGGATTGCTGATGGCATCTTCTATTGGTCCTAGCAGCAATGTCAATGGTGTTCTGAACTCATGACTGATATTGGAAAAAAAAATCGTTTTCGCACGGTCAATTTCGGCCAATGCTTCGACTCTTTTCCTTTCCTCCTGAAGTATGTTGATGCTTGAAAAACTCGTTGCAATCTGATCCGCAATAAGGGAGAAAAAACTGAGATATTTTTCATTCAGTAATCTGTACGGATTGCATCCGATAATCAGAAATCCAAAGGAATCGGTCGCACCTCCAAACGTTAGTGGTAACAGAATAGCATTATCGGAGGATTTTTCCCAGGCACCGTTGGGCATTATACCGAGACATTTTTGTACGCCCGGCAACAAGACTACCTTTTTATCTTTTCCCGCCTCTTTGAATAAAACTGCCAGGGGTTCTTTTGAATCAAGCCCGAATCTCCGGGAGTGCAATAAAGATCCTTCATCAGTCAGTGATGAATCAGAAAAAAATGCCTCATTACCTGCGATTGAAAAAAATAGAACGAAAGGGAAGTCGTGCGAATTTTCTGAAAGTGTCGATACTGTATGACTGATAACTTCCGTATCGGTATGTGCGTCTTTTAATCTTGAAGCGAGGTGGGTCAGCGTTTTAAGTTGCCTTTCGCTGATTATTCTTTCAGTGTCATCTGTGTTTGCGCAAATCATTCCGGCGGTACCACCATTGTCTCCCGGAATTGGGGTGTAGGAAAACGTATAGTATGTTTCTTCCGGGTATCCATTTCGTTCCATAATAAGAAGCTGAGACTCCACGTAAGTGCCTTCGTCTCTCTCCATAACCTGTTTCAGCAGGGGCTCGATATCTTTCCATATATCTTTCCAAACCTCAGATGCCGGTTGTCCAAGAGCCCAGGGATGTTTACCTCCAACAATTGTTTTATATGGATCATTGTAAAATTTAATCAATTCGTGGCCCCATCCGATCCACATGGGTTGCCTGGAAGTAAGCATTATGCGAATACAGGTTCTCAGGCTGTTTGGCCATTCATTTACCGGGCCAAGTGAAGTTGCAGACCAGTCTTTCTGGCGAATGAGTTCTCCAAGTTCACCACCACCTGATAAAAACTCTGGTAACGACGTATCGACAACCGATTGCTTCATTCTATAATTCTTTCAATTGGAAAATTACATAGTCCAAAACCATACCCGTAAGGAATGGAATTACATTTCTACCAATTTATGTACTTCAGGGCAAATGAGGTGGATGTCGTTTTTCTCGACATTCTGTACAACAATTTCCAGCATTTTTTTCAGGTTCTTAAAGTCCTGCATCTTTGAAATAAAGCAGATGGCACCCATACGCATTGCTTTTTCCTGGTCTGCCTGTGTAGACGATGTCGTGTAAATCACAACAGGTATATCATTAAATCTGGACGAAGATTTCAAAGCAGAAATGCAATCCCAGCCATTCATTATCGGCATATTAATATCCAAAAAAATGATTGCCGGACGCTTTGCGCCTGAGTTGCTCAAATATTGAATCGCATCTTTTCCGTCTACAGCTAAACTACAAATGGCATCGGGCCTGACGATCATTAGTGCTTCGCCAAAAAGAGCCAGGTCGTCGCCATCATCATCAACGACCAAAATACATATTTCCATCCTGCAAACAGTTTCCGGTTACTTTTTTAATAAATATAAATCGGGAAAGATTTGAAATTGATACCCATTCAAAAGCGTCATTCAACCAGGCTATTACGATCGTAAGATATTTGTCCCTTTCAAAAGTCCAAAAAATTCCACAATCTTCAAACTAAATTTGATATGCGCTTCTGGAATTATTTTCCTGCTTCAGTATGCCCCGCAAATCCTGTAAATAAATTCTCATTCTTTTAGTAACCTGATTACAAACCCGCCTCCCGGGGCGAGATGTAGGGAGATGCTGCTTTCCGAATTGATTTCTGTTTTTTCAATGGTATAGTCCATTGCATTCCGGTCTGCATTGACGCCATCCTTGCAAATTGTTGCCTTATATTTACCCGCCGGCAAAAATGAAAAATTGATACGGCAATCATATGGTTTTTCTCCCGCCATGCCTCCGATATACCAGTTATTTTCACTCCGTCGGGCAGTGATGATATTTTCGCTTACTCTTGCCTGTAAGATGATAGTTGTATCCCAGGTAGTCGGAAAAGAACCGAGCAGTTCCATGAAAGCCGGTTCCAAATATCCCTGCGAAGGATTTCCTGAAAAAATCTGCATCGGATTATCGTATACAATGAACATGGCGAGTTGCTGACAACGGGTCGTCTGGCTCATCACTTTCCCCCAGATGGCTCTGAACATTTTCGGCGTTGCATTATCGAGTAGTCCGGGTTCATAGTCCAGCGGGCCCGCCAGCATACGTGTAAACGGAATTGTACAATTATGCGCCGCTGTAGGTTTATCGCTCCAGGCATTGTATTCACTTCCCAGCACCCCTTCCCTGGTAATATTGTTGGGATAAGTGCGGTTAAAACCCTTGGGAGGATATGCACCGTGAAACATGATCATGATTTTTTCTTTGGCGCATGCTTCTGCAATCTTCTTATAGAAATTAACCGTTTTCTGATCGTCCCTGTCAATAAAATCAGTCATAATGAAATCCACACCCCATTGTTTGAATTGTTTCAGTGCACTATCCAATTGCCTGTCAAGTGTCATGGACAGGGTCCACATACTGATTCCGATACCACGCAACTTTGCATATGCAGCCAGGGTATCCATATTTATATTCGGATTGATCTTAAACAGATCCCTGGCATCACTCCATCCGGCATCCATCATGATGCGATCGAATCCAAACCTCTTTGCAAAATCGATATAGTATTTATAAGAATTGGTATTGATACCAGACCGGAAGGGAACATTAAACAGATTGATATCTATGATCCATTCGTCCGTGCATCTACCCGGATGAATCCACCCCGTTTCCTTCATGGTGGTTGGTGAAGCAAGACGATAAACAAGATCATTTGCAGGTAAATCTTTATCGTGTCGGGCGATAAGCATTACCCTCCATGGAAAACTTCTGGCACCCTTCGTCTTCGCGAGATAATCAGCGCGTTTACTCACAACTATTTCCGGATATTCACCATCCACCATCCTCTCTTCTTTGGGATATCCTGCAAAAGCGCCCGTCAATGTTTGGCTTCCCGTACCCTGAAGAAACATCCCCGGATAATCGTCGAGATCAGATTCAGTAAGCGCTACGAATATTTCATCAGAAGTTTTTGCCAGAACAGGTGAATACATAAAATCCTTATCCGTTAAACTATCCAGGTTTTTATAAGGATACAATTCTTCAAAACTGGTATGAAAAACATCCTGGTCATCTCTCTTTTGAATAACCGGTGCGAAAGCATGTGTGTTTTTGTTGAATTGAAAAATCGCAGTTTCACCGGTCACAAATATTGAATCATTGAATGAAGTTGTAATTCTATATGAAACTCCATCGTTGTAAGCCCGGAAAATCACGGCGAACCGATTATTAAACTGAAGGATCAGCTCGTTAAATATATCAGGAATATATTTTCTGCTTACTGGTATCCGGGCTACGATGGTTTCATTCACGAAACGTGAAGTTTTTTTTACAACCTTCATATTCTTCGACATACTCTCCCCATCGGATAATTTCATGTCAATGACACATTCATCCAATATTTTTTTATCATCAATAAATACTGAATAGCTCACCCGATTGAAAGTTTGTATTTCGATCCGTATATTTTTGTCCGGAGAAAGGAGCTGAATTAAAGACTGACCATTTGTAATTAAACCGGCATAAATTGCAAAACAGAGTAGCAGAAATTTTTTCATCCGATGTTCATTCGGTTGGTTGTTATCCCAATATAAGTTTATTTTATCGCTAAACTAAATCAGTAAAGCAACCTGCCGGGACATTTACAACCTGCCGTTCTGCAATTATATTTTGCGATGATTAACGTTCAGAAGCAGGGCTGAATAATCAGTAACTTGCCTATTCAGCAGGCCTTTAAATTTTTACCAACGATGAATGACTTCCTGGCTGCCCGCTCTCAGATGGCCCTGTCTCTTGGATTTCACATTGTATTCTCCTGCATCGGCATGGTGATGCCATTTTTTATGGCAGTATCACATTTTTACTGGCTGAAAACGGGTGACATCGTTTATAAAAATGTAACAAAAGCCTGGAGTAAAGGTGTTGCGATTTTTTTTGCAACGGGCGCTGTTTCGGGAACCGTGTTATCTTTTGAACTGGGACTTTTATGGCCGGAATTTATGAAGCATGCGGGCCCTATTTTCGGAATGCCATTTTCTCTGGAAGGAACCGCTTTTTTTATTGAAGCCATTGCACTGGGATTTTTTTTATATGGCTGGGATCGATTTAATCCCTGGTTCCACTGGTTCACGGGTCTCGTTGTTGGCATCAGCGGACTGGCTTCCGGCATACTTGTCGTATCGGCAAATTCATGGATGAACGATCCCTCCGGTTTTGACTATATCAATGGTCAGTATGTGAATATCGATCCTATAAAAGCGATGTTCAACCGGGGATGGTATCAGGAAGCATTACATATGTCGCTGGCTGCATTCGCTGCGACAGGATTTGCCGTTGCCGGAGTACACGCACTCATGATTCTGCGCAATAAGAATCTCTTTTTTCATACCAAATCCTTTAAAATCGCCGTGATATTCGCGGCTATCGCAGCTATTCTGCAACCTTTCAGCGGTGACAAATCAGCGAGGTATGTTGCTGAACATCAGCCGGCCAAACTCGCCGCTATGGAAGCACTTTATTATACGGGGAATTCGGTTCCGCTTATCATCGGTGGAATACCGGATAATAAAAACAAGAAAGTAAATTATGATATTGAAATTCCGGGACTGCTGAGTTTCATGGTGAACAGGGATTTTCATTCTACGGTAAAAGGACTTGACAGCATAGCTCCCGAAAATCAACCTCCGGTAGCCATCACGCATTATTCATTTCAGATTATGGTGGGTCTGGGTATGATCATGATGTTTATTTCCGTCATCTACCTGACGGGAGCCATTTTGAAAAAGAAATGGAGAAACAGCAGATGGATGTTTCGTCTTTTTGTATTTGCCATTCCTGCCGGATTCATTGCTGTGGAAGCGGGATGGACGTTAACTGAAGTGGGACGACAACCGTGGATACTTCAGGGAATCATGAGAACATCGGAAGCGGTAACACCCATGCCTGGAATCATATACAGTTTCTACCTGTTTACGGCTGTATATTTTTCGCTGGCGTTGTTGGTTATTTTTCTTTTATACCGCCAGATAAAAATGGTAGGGAAATTATATGATATCCCTGAAAACATAAATTTCAAAATGAATTAGAACATGCTATATGTTGTAACGGGTTTCTTATGGATTTCTATTTTATTATATCTTCTTCTGGCAGGAGCA
>DATHPV010000173.1:0-7217 GCA_035483495.1 Puia sp. | reverse complement strand
TCACGCAGGGTATCTGAATGCCAGATATAAACATTATGAATACTGTCACTGGTTTTTGACTTGAATGGCACAGAAATCTGCGCAAGAGATCTAAATCCCGACATGGTGAATATCAGGACAGCCAGTAAAAGGACCGGTTTCTTCATTACTTATTGGTTGGCGGATTGGCGGTGGTATCATTCAATGGTGCCGTCAGGGGGCCCTTTTTGTCCTTGCTTCCGAAAACTGAAATGTTTACATAACGTTTAGGATGCATGCGCAGGTCATCCAATAATATATTGAGACTGCGGGCAGTGTTCTCAAGATTCAGGTACAATCTTTTGTCGTTCAGTAAGAGTCCAATTGTACCATTTGTACTGTTTACTTTATTTATAGCATCTTTTAATGAATTTGTGGCGCCCTGTACACTTTGAAGTGTTTCATCAATTTTTGCATTTGCAAGTTTGCTGGTTGTTTTCTCCAGATTATCGAGCGTTCCGGTAATTCGCTGATTGTTGTTTGCAAGATTATTGGTAAAGCTGTCTAAATGAACCATCGAATGTGCGAGAGACCCCGTGCGATCATTCAGCATAACCTGAAGTGAAGCGGATGAACGGGCCAGGTTAGCAATGATAGAAGAGAAATTGTTTTTGAGTGAAGGATCGAACAAACTGCCAACTACACGTATAAGAGAATCCAACGATCCCAGCGTAAGGTTGAGATTTGTCATAACCGGACTCAGGTTTTTTTGAACTTCCGATAGAATGCCACCCTTGTCAACTGTCGCAACTGTGTCACCGTCACCTACAAATTGCTCTGCATCTCCTTTATTAATTACTATGGTAGAAGAGCTGATAAGACCAGTATTTATAGAAGCGATTGAATTTTTGGGAATGTTTACGTCTTTTTTCATACTGATGGTTACCAGGATTCCATCGATTCCCTTATCAGTCGCGCGAATGGCATATACATTGCCCACTTCAAGACCTTTTATAAAAACTGAGTTTGATAGTTCAAGCCCGTCAACGTTGTTGAATACAGCATATATTTTTTTGCGATGTTCAAATAAATCTTTTCCTTTCAAAAAATTGAAACCAAGAATGAGAAAGACAATAGCAACCGATGCCAGCGCGCCTATTTTCGTTTCGTTTGTTATTTTCATTCTCAGTTTTATTTTGAATTCGTTGTTGCTTTGCCTTTTTAAGTCTTACAAACCTAAGGAAAAAGATTGTTTCATGTCCCGCATCGCAGCTATCTTATTTGCCCGTTGAATCAGGCTGCTGGGCTGTTGGAGTGGAAGGTCCAGTCTCAACCTGCTTTTTATAACGTTCCAATGCATCCAGGATATTCTGAACCACTTCGTCCTGACCCTTATCACTATTCAGATATTCTTCTTCTTCCTTGTTCGAGAGGAAACCTACTTCTATCAATACACTAGGCATGCCTGTGGCTTGCAGAACCTGAATTCCTTTGTCCCTTTGTTTAACACCATAACTTTGCCTTCCTGCTGCCGCAAATGACTCCTCTACCATGGTAGCAAACAACGCGCTGTTATCGAAATATTTTTTCTCGTAAAGTACTGCACGCATCCGTGCTTCAGGTGAAGTCAGATCAAAAGCTTCTTCCGCAACTGCAGTGCTGTCGGTAACATCTTCACCGCTTTCTTCACGGGCATTGATGGCGTCATTCTTATTCTCCTGTTTGCCTGCTTTCCAGACATAAGTTTCAGTTCCCACCCGGGTATTTTTAACCCAATAAGATTCATAAATCGGAGCGTTCACCCACTTTTTGTGTTTCTTGGTACCTTTTCCCACATAGACAAGCTTTTTCTTATGGCCGATTACTCGTTTTTCATAGTAACCACCTGCAGGTTGCCGTGTTGCATTGCAATGAACGCTGATAAATAAATCTCCTTTTGCCTGGTTCGCAATTTGTGCCCGGCCATGTAAATCGTCATACAGGTTAGTGGCGTTATTAACACAGGCGTCGGTCGTTCTGGTGAAAACTACTTTGGTATTAGGCATATTTGTTTTAATGGCCTCTCCCAATTTAAGCGCGATTTCCAGTGTTACATCTTTTTCAGCCGAGATCAATCCCCTTGTGCCCTGATCACATGGACTGTGGCCAGGATCAATTACAATTGTTCGAAGTTTTATGGCTGTCGGACTTTTTTCCGAATTAAAAGATGAAAAAACAAATAAAATGAAAATGGAAATGATCCCGCAGAATAACGCTCTCAGCATACTTTTCTTTTTGACTGTCAAGATGTTAATCTTCACAATTTCTTAGATAGGATACCCCTATTTTTGTACCATTGTAATGTATGAATAACGGGTGCAAAATTAGTTTAAAATACCTTTCCACGCTGATTTTAACCTTGCTATTCTTTTGTATAACTATTAACAGTTCGGCCGGGTATTATCTCAATCATTCCCGCCCTATCCCGGATCAATTGGATACGATTCCCAAAAAAAACATTTCGGTAATAAGGGATACCGTAGTTTCTGACTCGGCTTCACTGGATACTCTTCCTTTTCATTCCGATAGTGTCAGTCAGCAAATTGATACTTTACATATTCCTGTTTCAAAAGACACACTGGATGCGCCCATTTCGTACAGTGCCCAGGATTCAGTTGTGCTGGATGTTCCTACCAAGAACATAACATTATATAATAATGCAGTCACAAAGTATAAGACTATGAATCTCGAGGCTTATAACATTCGGATGGATCAACCGAATAATTTACTGCTTGCTACTTATTCCAGAGATTCCCTGGGAGCGATGATCGGGCAACCTAAAATGACCCAGGCAGAAACAAAAATGGAGTCCGATTCCATGGTGTTTAATATGAAGACCCAGAAAGGTATAACCATTAATACGTTTACGCAGAGTGGTGAAATGTATGTGATGGGAGAGAAGATGAAAAAGATTTCCAAAAACGACTATTATGCATTTCATGGTCGCTTCACAACCTGTAATCTGGATACGCCGCATTTCGCTTTTCGTACCAATAAAATGAAACTGATCAATAAGGAAATGGCCATAACCGGACCAGTACATCCCGAATTTGAGGGTGTGCCGATTCCGATTTATATACCGTTTGGATATTTCCCGATTTCTTCGGGCAGACATTCAGGATTTCTTGCACCTACATTTGATGTAAGCTCTCAATATGGATTGGGCCTTGATGGGATCGGTTATTACAAAGTATTGAATGATAATTTTGATGTCGCTGTCACGGCAAATATATATTCATACGGGGGCTATAATATTTACATAAAACCGGAGTACAGAGTCAGATATCACTATAGTGGTCACTTATACTTTGTTTACCAAAAAACAAGAACACTCAGCAATTCAGGAGACCAGGCTTACGATGAAAATAAGACTTACAATTTTCAATGGGCGCATACTGTTGATAGTAAGGCTCATCCCGGGCAGAGCTTTTCAGCCAATGTGAACCTGATGTCGGCGAAGTTTAACAATTATAATCTTACGAATCCAACTGCACAATATAATAATTCAATTAACTCGTCTATTGCATATTCGAAAACATTTTCAGATGGAAAATATAATCTGACGGTAAACGGTAATCACAGTCAAAATAACCTTTCCGGACTGGTAAACATCAACGCACCTTCTATCGGGTTTACCGCGATAACGATTTATCCATTTGCACCGAAAGATTTTGTCGGAACTCCCAAATGGTATTATAAGTTGGGAATTGGTCTGGGTTCCAATATTACAGGAAATACCAGTTTTTATGATTCACTTGCCAGCTTTCACCATATTCTGGATACGTTTAAGTACGGGGCGCAAAATAATATACCGATAACCCTTGCTTTGCCGCCCTTGGGTGTTCTGCAACTTACGCCAGGAGTAAGTTTCCAAAACAGGATATTTAGCAATAAATATGACTATAATTGGAATCCCAATTTGCAAAAACTTGATACATCGACACAAAAGGGCGTCTACTTTGCAAACTCAGTTTCGTTTTCAATGTCATTAACTACAGCCCTTTTTGGAACATTCCAGCATTTCGGGAAAAATAGTAATATCATAGGCATCAGACATACAGTTAGACCGACTATTAGTTTTTCGTATTCTCCTGATTTGTCAAAAAGTTATTACAAAAACGTTCAGTATACCCCTGAAGGAAATTATCAGAATATTAATCTTTTTGACGGGAATGTCTACAGCGCATTTACACCGGGAACATTCGGCGGAGTATCATTTGGCATAGACAATAATATCGAGGCGAAAGTGAAGTCAAAGACCGATACGGCTTCAGGTGCTAATGAAAAAGTTAAACTAATCGATGGTTTCGGATTTAATGGCAGTTATAATTATCTGGCTGATTCTTTTAAACTGAGTCCTATTTATTTTTATTTAAGAAGTACGCTTGCTAAAAAGATAAACATTTCCGCGTCGACGACGCTGAATCCTTATCAGCATGATTCTCTTGGCATCCAGGTAAACAAATACGCCTGGGAAGGAGGCGGTTTTAACCTGGGGAAGATTATTGGAGGTAATATCGCGATATCCTCGTCTTTTAAAAGTAAACCGATAGACGCCAAGAAGGCGGAGGACCAGCAAAAAAGTCTGGATCAGGATCAGATGCCTATGACACAAGAAGAACAACAGGCGTCACTGGACTATATAAGAAATAATCCAGGAGAATTTGTTGACTTCAATATTTCCTGGTCTGTGAATATTTCCTACTCTTTTAGTTTCAGTAACGCATTCTACATTAATAAATTCGTAACCACGATCAATTCGGCTTTGATTTTAAACGGCGATTTCAATCTTACTGAAAAATGGAAAATGGGATTTAATTGTTATTACGATGTAAAGAACCTGAAGATGCAGAGTTTGACAACTTTTCTCTCCCGGGATATGCACTGCTGGCAATTGGCAATAAATGTGACGCCTGTCGGACCATGGCGTTCATTCAACATCACTATAAATCCAAAATCCAGTATACTGCGAGATCTGCATATAAATCGCACCAGAACTTTCTACTGATGCTGCAGGATATAATTTTTCATGGTGTCAAATACCCTTGACTTTAATTGTTCAACTGATTCATGAGGCAGCAGGTTCACTTCCGGCAAAAAATCCATGAATAACCTGGTTGGCATCAAATAAAAACCTTTATTGGGTGGGTTCGCTCTACGACTGTTAAAAATGATCATTGGAATAATGGAGTTTCCATTAGATACGGCAAGACGGAAAGCACCGTCATGAAATGGTTTGATAGGCTCGTTTGAAATATTTCTTGTTCCTTCCGGATAAATACACATGTGAAGTCCCAAATCCAATACTTCTTTCATTTTAATGAAGCTATCCCGCCTGCTTTTTTCATTTTTTCTGTCAACCAGAATGCTTCCTGTTTTGTAGATGAGGCCGAATATGGGAATCTTTGCCATTTCTGCTTTGGCAATTGTTTTATTGCCGCCCGGTATTCCAGGAGAAGATACAGGAACATCTATCAACGAATTGTGATTGCAAACAACGATATATGTTTTCCCCTCTTTAAAATACTCACGGCCCTGTATTTTCAAAGGACAGCCTACAAGACCTAAAAAAATGTCCATCCAAACTCTTGAAAATCGTATGAATCTTTTTGTTTTCAAAGGCTCATCCTGGAAATAAATGAACAGGAAAAATGGGATGAGAAAGATCAGCATTGTGAAAACAAAAACGAATGCCCCCCAGGCTGCCCAGATTCTTCCGAATATATTTTTTAAGGTTTGCACAATTTTATTTTTTTCTAGAGTTTCCAGTCGATCGGATCGATTCCATTTTTCATAAGATATTCGTTAGCTTTTGAAAAATGCCTGCAATTGAAAAAACCTTTATCTGCTGAAAATGGTGACGGATGCGCAGCTTTCAGCACAAGATGTTTTGTTTCATCAATCAGCACCTGCTTGTCCTGCGCAAACTTACCCCACAATAAGAAAACCAGATGCTGTTTCAGGTCGGAAAGTTTTTGAATGACATTATCGGTGAATTCACCCCATCCGGTCTGCGAATGACTCATGGGTGTCTTCGCTTCAACGGTCAGATAGGCATTGAGAAGTAGCACGCCCTGTTTTGCCCAGGGTGTAAGATTTCCCGTATTTGGGATAGACATTCCTACATCTGTCAACAATTCCTTAAAAATATTCTGAAGAGAAGGCGGAGGCCGAATACCATCGGGCACGGAAAAACTGAGTCCGTGAGCCTGACCCGGACCATGATAAGGATCCTGTCCCAGTAAGACAAGTTTCGTGGAATCAAATGAACTTTGATTGAAAGCATTAAATATCAGACTGCCCGGCGGGTATATTACTTTACCAATGTTTTTTTCTGTTTTAAGAAAATGAACGATTTGTAAAAAATAGGGTTTGGTAAATTCTGATTCCAGCACTTTTTTCCATCCGGATTCTATCTGAACGTTCATAAAACGAAGATAAAGGTTAAGGCTTAAAGCTAAATGCTTAAGGCTGATTTGGAAAATATCTATTCATGCAGCTACATAAATAAGCTTTAGACTTTTGGCGTCAAGCCTTAAGCTTTAATCAGTATATTTAAGATTAAAAATCAAGATATGGTAAATACGGAAATTGACCTGGTTCCTTATCTTCAATTTCACGGAAATTGTGAAGAAGCACTAAATTTTTATAAAGAAATACTGGACGGACGAATTGAGATTACATCGAGATACGATAATCCTGCGATGAAAGCGCCGGATGATTTTAAGAACAAGATCCTTCACGCAAGTTTTTATTTTGGTAAATACGTGATGTTTGCAAGCGACATGATGCCTAAAAAACTGGGCGATTCGCTTCATTCCAATATTGCTATGTCACTTGGTCTTTATGATGAGAAATATGCTTTGGAAATCTTCAATAAATTGAGTGAGGGTGGCAAAATCAACGTTCCATTTAAGAAGCAATTCTGGGGTGACTGGCACGGAAATTTTACGGATCGGTTTGGTATTCGATGGATGGTAAACTGCTCTCATTAATCCAGTCGAATAAAATCAATCATTCATATTTATGAAAAAAATAATTTTAGTTTCGGCATTTTCCTTTCTTATATCTCAGACGAATGGGCAGACTGCCACAGTTATTTTGCATCTACCCGAAGCAAAGGTCACAATCAATAAAAACATTTACGGCCATTTTGCAGAACACCTTGGACGCTGTATATATGATGGACTCTATATCGGAGACACTAACCGGGTAATTCC
>DATHPV010000172.1:0-4117 GCA_035483495.1 Puia sp. | reverse complement strand
GAACATGGTAAATTTCTGCCATCCTCGTAATGGTAAAAGCTAAGTCTGCCGTGGATCTGCCAGGCTGGGCAGAAGATTCCAGCGCTAACAATTGAGATAAGATCAACAGGACCCGAATCACATGCTTCATACCTTAAGTAAAGAATAAAATGGCAATATATAAAATGAATCAGCGTTCTGGCTGAAAGTCAGTACTCTACGCTATTTTTGCGTCTAAATTTTCTTTTTGGCCAGCATAAAAAAATTAGCCTCTCAGACCCTTTGGTACGGTGCAAGTTCCATTTTTGCCCGCTTCCTTTATTACCTGTTGACGCCCTACCTGACCGGAAAATTCAGCGGAACAGTTGAATATGGCAGAATGAGTCTTGTGTTTGCTCTGATACCCTTTTTATTTACGCTCATAGTCTTTGCGTTCGAAACAGCCTATTTCAGGTTCATGGAGCGAAAAGAGTATAAAATGGATGTTTATAACACTCTCAGTACATCCCTGCTGATTTCAACAGTTGCCATCATCGGGTTGACCATATTTTACAGGGCCAGCGTGGCTGCATTTATCGGCCTGCCCGATCATCCGGAATACATCACCCTATGCGCAGCGATCATTGGCTTTGATGCACTAAGTGCACTCCCTTTTGCCAAACTTAGACACGAAAACAGGCCTAAAAAATTTGCATTCATAAGAATTACAGGTATTCTCCTGAACATATTTGTTGTATATTTTTTTCTCACTGTTTGTCCTTCCATAATCAAAAAAAATCCGAACAGCATTTTACATCTGGTATACAGCGCACGATTTGGCGTCGCCTATGTTCTGATCGCCAATGCGGCTGCCTCTCTTTTTCAATTTCTGGCTCTATCCAGGGAATGGTCGGGGATTAAACTGCATATCAATAAAATACTTTGGAAAGAAGTGATGATTTATGCACTGCCTCTTACAATTGCGGGATTCGCAGGCATGATTAATGAGACGTTTGATCGTGTAATGCTTCAGCGTTGGTCGCCTTTGAAAGGTGATGCAGCAACATTTGAAGTGGGTGTCTACAGTGCCTGTTATAAACTTTCCATACTCATTACACTTTTTGTACAGGCATTCCGCATGGGTGCAGAACCATTCTTCTTTAAACAATCATCGCAGGAAAATGCACCAAAAGTCTATGCCAGGGTAATGAAATTTTTTGTAATAACGATTTGCGGCATGTTTTTGTTCGTGTCGCTATATCTCAATATCTGGAAAATACTTTTTATAAGAGATGAAAAAATGTGGGCCGGAATAAAGGTAGTACCCATCCTTTTGCTCGCAAATATGTTTCTGGGTATTTATATCAACTTATCCATCTGGTATCGGTTAACCAGAAAAACTACAGCCGGCGCGTACATTACATTAATCGGAGCCGGAATTACCATAGCCGTGAATTTTATTTTTATACCATATTTCAGTTATATGGCCTGCGCCTGGGCTACTTTCCTATGCTATGGAACCATGATGGTGATCTCCTATCTCTGGGGACAAAAATCCTATCCCGTGCCATATGCATGGAAAAAATTAGTTGCCTACATAGTCATAGTAGTGATATTGTATTTTATTCATCGCGGAATAATAAGCTTATGGCATAATATGGCTCTGAATTACACCATTGCAACTTTATTCCTGATTTTATTTGGATTATTTATTTATCAGATCGAAAAAAAAGAGTTTGAAAATCTGCTAAGGCCTTTTAGAAAGACTTCTTAAATAATCAACCATACTTGCCGACAAAAATGCATTTATTTATTTTGACACCAATATTCAACTCTTTATCTCGAAGAACTTGCGCGTTCTGTAATTTTAATGAGAACTTCTAAAATGCCTTCCTGATAATGGAATCAAAACATCAAATTGCGATTATCGGACTTGGATACGTCGGTCTACCACTAGCTGTAGAATTTGCAAAAAAATATTCGGTTGTTGGTTTTGATATCAATAGTAATAGAGTTAATGAATTAATGAGGGGTTATGATCACACACAGGAAATTGAAGAAAGTCAGCTAAAAAAAGTACTGTCCGCAAATTCCGGAATCCAGGGGCTATTTTGTTCAGATGATATTACTGATATCCGTTCTTGTAACTATTTTATTGTCACAGTTCCCACTCCCATTGATAAACAAAAGAGCCCGGATCTATCGTTGCTTTTTAAAGCTAGTGAAACACTCGGCACAGTTATAAAAAGGGGAGATATCGTAATTTATGAATCCACTGTATACCCCGGGGTTACGGAGGAAGAATGTGCTCCTTTACTGGAAAAAACAAGTGGGTTAAAATTCAATATTGATTTCTTTTGTGGTTATTCACCCGAAAGAATAAATCCAGGCGACAAAGAGCATTCTGTAGCAAATATTTTAAAAATAACTTCCGGTTCCACTAACGAAACAGCAAAAACTGTAGATGAACTCTACCGCTCTGTAATCGTTGCCGGAACATATATGGCCCCTTCGATAAGAGTGGCTGAAGCAGCAAAACTGATAGAGAACTCCCAGCGTGATATCAATGTAGCGTTTGTCAATGAACTTGCTAAAATTTTTAATCTAATAGGAATTGATACTAATGAGGTTTTGGAAGCTGCTGGAACTAAATGGAATTTTCTCAAATTCAAACCAGGATTAGTAGGGGGACATTGCATAGGTGTTGGCAGTTATTATCTTGCCCGAAAAGCAGAGGAGGCCGGATACCGTCCCGAAGTCATCCTTGCTGGCAGAAGATTGAATGACAGCATGGGTGCCTATGTAGCTAGTGAAACTATCAAATTGATGATAAAAAAGGAGATCCCTGTAAAAAACGCGAGCATTCTCATAATGGGATTTACTTTCAAGGAAAATTGCAATGACATACGAAATACCCGTGTAATCGATATTGTTGAAGAACTTAAAAGTTATCAGGCGAAAGTGAGCATTTTTGATCCAAGGGCGAACCCGGAATTCGTGAATCACGAATATGGCATTCAATCGTTAAATGTACTATCAGACAATCAGGAAAAATATGATGCAGTTATTTTAGCGGTCGCGCATATTGAATTCAATAAATTAAATATCATTGATCTGGTAAAAAAACGTTCGGTCATTTATGATGTAAAGGGTGTATTGAGCAGGAACTGCATCGACGCTCGTCTATAATAAGGAGATTGATCATTTAACTTCATCCATTAAAATTGAAAAGAAATCCGGGCAATTTAATTTTGAAAAAAGTCTGGATGGATGGTTGATTTTTCATCAAAAGCAGCAGAAACGAATAAATCCTGGCAAATTTATTAACCGGTTAAAAAAGGATTGTTCTCCTTTTCATATCCGATGGTCGTGGGTTCACCATGACCCGGATAAACGATCGTTTCGTCAGGGAGACTGAATAATTTCTCAGAAATAGTTTTTATCAACGTATTTGAATCTCCTCCGGGGATATCCGTCCTTCCAATTCCCATTCTGAACAAAACATCTCCCCCAATCAGCATTCCCTGTTTTCGATCATAAAATACCACATGACCAACTGAATGCCCGGGCGTAAATATCACTTCAAGTTTATCATCTCCCATCATAATTTCATCTCCTTCTTTCAGAAATAAGATATTACCCGAATAATTTTCAAATGGCATGTTCCAACGAATACCAGATTCTGGTGCAAAATTAAAAGTCCACAATTCCTCTTCTCCAATTTGCAATTCGAGATTGAAGCTTTCAGCTACCCATTTATTTCCAAAAACATGGTCGAGATGACAATGGGTATTTAACAATAAATTGGGGCGCAGGCCACTCTCTTTAAGCCAATTGGAAAGACTATTTTTTTCTTCAGGAAAATAACATCCCGGATCAATGATGGCACAGGCATCTTTTCCGTTGTAAACAACGTATGTATTTTCTTGGACGGGGTTGAAAATGAATCGTTTTACCCTAAGCATATGCGCATTTTTAATTCAAAATCTATTTCACCGGATTTAGGGATTGTCTTAACTTGAACCGGTTATTCTCTTAATTCCAAATAAGGTATGCAAGTTCCGCATAAGTTGAAGTTGAAAGAACTTTTTTTAATCACGAATACCCTGTTTTTCTTTTTGTTTCAGGCCACCGCCCAGGTAAATACCGTTGAATTTGG
>DATHPV010000171.1:0-5069 GCA_035483495.1 Puia sp. | reverse complement strand
ATATCGTATCCACCCTTCAATACGTCTTTTGTGCCCGCACTGTTTACATTTGGAAAATCAAATGAACTCGTTCTGCCAGCAACAACAAGGTTGCCTGACTGATCCACGACAAGGCTATGTGGCTGCTCATTTCCTGTTCCTCCCAGATATGTAGCATATAAACGGTTTACCCCATTACTGCTGAACTTCATGATGGTAATATCGTATTGGTAAGGTCCGTCTGTATTATCTCCTCCATGCCAGACGGTCTGATACGCACCGGGGCTTACCGGGAAATGATCACCACTATTCCCAACCGTATTAAGAGTTATACTTCCGGAATAAAAATTACCATTATCGTCGTAAGTTGCTGTGTATCCCCAGTTATCTGAGCCGGATCCTGTGAAAGTTGAAAATATTAATGTGGGATCAATGATAAGTGTCGCCATAGGTGAATAATTGCTAACATGAAATCTGACCGTGGAATCCGAACCTGCCACATACGTGCATTCAAGATTCTTATTTCCATCCTTTGAAAACTGATAAGAATGCGGGATCATTTCCTGCACACCGCCCACGGAGGTATGAATGGTTATCTGTCCGTTTTTAACTATTGGTTTTCCAGCCCCCTTATATTTCATGACCACATTATTGAGATCGCCTCCCGGGTGTACTACCAGATCGTATTTCAGCTGTCCATTATCCGTATAGTATCGCATATCGATATTCGGATAAATATTTCTATAAACTACCGCCTGGTAAATCTTGCAATTAGACTGCCATTTCGAATGATCATTTCCAATGAAATAATTGCTATAGGTATTCAGTGCTTTATCTCCATTAATCTGAACCTGCTCAGAACTATTCAGAAATTCAACCTGATAATAGTGTGAATGCATCAATAAACCCGGGTTGACCGTATTTTGATTGCCCGACCCAATTCCTTTTTTTGGATCTGTAGAATATTCAGGAACGGTAGCGGATTCCACCTGCGTTAAATTTGAGTTGGATTTTTGGGGAGTTGATGTTTTGTTTGCGGATACGGATGAGTTGGAAGAAGGTATTCCGTGTAGTGCTTCCCTTAGTGACTGCATATCCGAAGGACTTTGCAGGATTACTGAAAAGCCATGTTTTCGGAGGAATAAAAGAGAATTCGGCATTTCCGCCCTGTAAACAATAGTACTATCCCATTGACCCTTATTCTGGATAAACTCCAGGTTTCCAATCGTTCTTTGTGCAAAAGTTCCGGAAAGGCAACCGGTGAATACTGCAATAAAAATGAAAAATCTTTGTCTCAATATTTTGTTTTTGTTCACTTCATTAAGAAATACGACTCCAGGGAGTTTTACCCTTTTCATATTTCAGCTGTTGTCTCAATTCTATTTGTTCTGGTAAGTTAAGTTCGGGGTCTTTTTCCAGTAACTCACGGGCAGATTGCACTGCCTTTTGTAGAATATCCCGATCGCGTACAATATCCGCCAATTTAAAATCCAATAGTCCGCTTTGTCTGGTACCCGCTATGTCCCCTGGACCACGAAGCTCCATATCTTTTTCCGCAATCCTAAATCCGTCGTTGGTTTCACACATGATCCGAAGCCTTTCTTTCGCTTCAATTCCAATCTTGTTACTGGTAACCAGTATACAATAGCTTTGTTCAGACCCTCTTCCTACTCTGCCCCTTAATTGGTGAAGTTGAGAGAGTCCGAATTTTTCAGCGCTTTCAATAACCATTACCGTAGCATTTGAAATATGAACGCCAACTTCAATAACTGTGGTTGCAACCATTATCTGCGTATCTCCTGACACGAAACGTTTCATGTTGATTTCACGTATTTCAGGTTTTTGCCTGCCATGAACCATACTAATATAATACGCCTGTTCGGGGAAATAAGCTTTCAGATTTTCATATCCTTTCATCAAATTCTCATAGTCAAGCTTTTCTGACTCCTCTATTAACGGGAAAATAACATAAGCCTGCCTTCCTTTTTTTATCTCGGTTTTAATGAAATCCATCACTTTAGGCCTGTTATATTCATAACGCTGCACCGTTCTGACTGGTTGCCTTCCCGGAGGTAACTCATCAATAACACTGTAATCCAAATCGTTGTAGGCGGTCATCGCGAGGGTCCTTGGAATTGGCGTTGCCGTCATCACAAGAATGTGAGGTGGAATGATACTTTTAGTCCAGATTCTGGCACGTTGAGCAACTCCAAACCGATGTTGTTCATCGATGATTGCCAGACCTAAATTCCTGAATACAACAGGGTCTTCCAGGATGGCGTGGGTACCTATCAGGATTTGGATGTCTCCCTGATCAAGCTCTTTAAGAACCTCTCTTCTGCGTACTGATTTTACCGAACCTGTTAACATCCTCACTTTGATTGGTAAACTTTCCAGCAGTTCTGAAATATTATTGGTGTGCTGATTACTCAGAATTTCGGTAGGTGCAATTAAACAGCTTTGAAAGCCATTGTCAGCCGCAAGAAGCATAGCCAGTAAGGCAACCATGGTTTTACCACTGCCCACATCACCCTGAAGAAGACGGTTCATCTGGTGACCAGTTGCAGTATCCTGGCGTATTTCTTTTAGAACACGTTTCTGAGCTGAGGTAAGTTCAAAGGGTAAAATATTTGAATAGAAATCATTGAAAAGTCGTCCGACATGATTGAATATTACTCCTCTTGATTGTTTTTGTCTCTGGGTTTTTATCATACCGGTTCTGACCTGGTTTAAAAATAACTCCTCAAATTTCAAGCGAATCAATGCCTTATTATAGGAATCCGGAGTATCTGGAAAATGAATCCATTGAAATGCTCTGAATCTGGATATCAATCCATTCTTTTGGCGAATATCATTGGGAATAAATTCCGGTATGTCTTGTTCTTTTAACTGGGATAAAAGCTGCTGTGTTAATTTGGCGATTTGTCTGCCTCCGAGAAATCTGGCTTTCAATTTTTCGGTGCTTGGATAGATGGGTTGAAGGAGAGAGGTGTTATCCTTTATTTCATCAAAGCCCTCCAATTCCGGATGCGTCATCTGGGCCTCGCCATTAAAGAATCCGATTTTACCATATGCCCTGTATCTGAATCCGGGCCGCAGATTTTTTTCGATCCAGGAAATTCCCTGAAACCAAATCAACTGTAGAATGCCGCTGGTGTCTTTCAGTGTTGCGATCAATCTTCTTGATCTACCTTCTCCAAGAATTTGGAATGTACCCAGAGAACCCGCGACCAGTATAAATTCTGTTGATGCGGATATGTCTGAAATCAGGGACACCCGTGACTTATCCAAATGCCTGTAAGGATATAATTCAAGCAAGTCGCGGAAGGTATCAATGTCCAGTTCTTTCCGTAAAATCATCGCCCGTTGCGGACCCACACCTTTCAGGTATTCTATTGGGCTGGATAATATTGAAGCATTTAAAGAAGTCAAAATAGTTTTTGTAAAATAAGTATTTAAAAACAATAAACTTCACAGGTTCAGTGATTTTTCAAATACTGTAGCTGCTCCAATCATAAACGAGGATTGCTAATAAGGGGAAAAGTATCACAATGGTTGTAATTCCAACCAACCATGTTAAAATTTAAACAGAACTCATATTTTTTCTAATTCCTTGTTGTGCATATGCACGGTGGCCACTGAAAATTGATTTGCTTTTCTGGTTTTAAATAATGAAAGCATTTGCAAAAACATAAATTTCGGAATATGAATAAGCGATTTATAGATTCGTTTATCAGTATTCGAATTATATAATGCAATAAAAAACCCTAAAACAAAAATCGAAATTAAAATTATCCAGATTATTCCAGCAAATGGATTTAAGAAGAAATTAGTTACCAAAATCAAAAAAGAAACAACAAGTAGTATAAATAAAGGAGGTCTGACAATAAGGAATCCAAACAAAAATCGATTTATGCTTATCAGTTTGATTCCTTTCCACATTAATAAAAGACCTGAATTGAAATGCCGAAACCATGCATTGTTCCAACGAGCCCGTTGTTTGACCAGTTGCTCCGGCTGTGAAGTTTTTTCATCGAAAACGAGCGCCATTTCAGCGTAGCCTATTCTAAATCCTCTGTCAACAATATCCTTCTGAAGGATTTTATCAAATCCTGCTCCACTGCTCTGATAATTTTCCAAACATGCCTTATATAGTTTGACTGTGAATGCCATACCTGATCCCGCAAGCATACAGGAAGACCCGATTGAATAAAGGATTTTACGATCATAAAAAAAATAATAAATTTCATTGGCTGCATCTAAACACGCATAAGATGTATCCAGATTTTTTGCTTTGCGCACACCCTGTACGGCTTCCTCACCATGATCAAAAGCTTTATCAAGATTTATTAAAAAATCAGGATCAACCAGGTTATCACTGTCGATGATTGTCAAACGTTCATGTTTTCTCCTGAAATGATCGATTGCATAAAAATGTGACTTTACCTGATTTTTCAGAATGGTTTCCGGTCTTAGAATAATTACTTTAGATTGATCAACATCCAACTTAAATTCAGGGCAGTCATCAGCAATAATATAAATGATGTAGTTGGAATATTTCAGCTGTAGTAAAGACTGAACCAAATAAGGGATATTGCTGACATCCTTATAAGCCGTAACTAAAATAGCGTAATCTGATTCAGAATGATCTTTTGCTTGAGTTATTTTCGTTTTTACAAATAAAAAAGCTATGTAAGAGAGTACCGGAAATATCAGTATAAGCCCAACGATGGTTTGAAAAACGATCCATAAGATAAACAGCACATTTGAAAACATCTTCTTCAGGATTTAGCAAAAACTACAGTCATTTCGCTGTCCAAACTTATCAATACAGGATTCACATTCTTCTGATTTATATTTTATCTATGTCAGCTCCTCGTAGATTTTCTCAATCTTCCTGGTCATCGATTCTGCATTGAAATCTGTTTTAATTGTTTGCAAAACATTTTTTGACAAATGATTTCTTAACGATTCGCTCTCAGCAAGATTCAGAATTGCATGTGAAAGATTGGAAACAAGATCCTCGACTTCTATCAGTAATCCATTATGTCCATTTTTAATAACTTCTTTGGTGCCGTCAACATTCGTAG
>DATHPV010000170.1:0-6910 GCA_035483495.1 Puia sp. | reverse complement strand
ATCTGAATCCCTTTTTCAACAGCATTTTTATTGTCAAAACTTCCTGAATGTATATCGGATATCTGCACAATTTTCAATCCCCTGAAAGAGGATGGTAAATTGCTATATGATAATGGCACCCGTTTTATCTGATAATTATATTTATTGGAGAACCCATATACAAGAGAGCTTATCAAACTGCCTCCTATACCGATACCCAGCCAACTCAGAAAAACTGATCGGGAAATACCTTCATAAACATCGCCTTCTACTTCTGTATTCCGAAAAAAAATCTTGGCGACACCCCATTGAATGGCCCGACGCAGATCGTCTACCAGGAAAATAACTGAAGCAAGTAATTTGGCGAAAAAAAATCCAACAATAGTAGCGAAGAGATAATTTCTGAAGTTCTTGGGCCACCGTTCAGCGTTGAGGTATGGAAGAAACAAAAAAATGAGAATGATGATTATGGAAACAGCCCAATAGGTTGTAAAAATAACAGACTTGGTTCTTGATGAAGTACTCTGGCAAAGCATTTTGACCACCTGGAAAACATATAAATCTATTGCTGCCATTATCAGTGCTACGATTGCAAGAAAACCGGTGCTGCGCATAAAGCTCGTTTAGTGTTAAATTAAAATTCTATAAACTCGTCCAACTGCCGGTTTATCACTCGTATCGTTTCCTCATGCTCCATCTCACCTTCTTTAAACAGGGTGTCAACAATAGATATGGGAAGTTTGTTCGGATGCACTATGGTCCCAACATAATGCATGATACCGGTCAGGTGATCCATCCCGCGCAAATTACCGGCCCTTCCTGTAGAGACTCCTGTTAATAAGGCTTTTTTCCCTGTCCACACTTTATTTACGTCTGAAACATCAATAAGACATTTTAGAACTCCGGGAATACTTCCGTTGTATTCCGGACTGATAAAAATATATTTAGAACAAGGCAAAAGCCATTTCTTTTCCAATTCAATAACAGAGGGATTTCTCTCCATAAGATCCAGACCCACAAGCGAGAGCACATGAGCCTCCGTATTTTTTTTCTTTAAAAGAAGCTGATAGAGTTTGGCGATACGTAACGTGAAGCTATCTTTCCGGTTCGTGCCTGATATTATAAGATACATGAGGCTGCAAGTTAAGCCGAAGTAGCATTTTTCTGAACTCGGCGGCCAAGTTTGTATTTTTACGCCTCAGCGGGGAATGGAACGGTAATTTTGTACTTTCACGATTCATTCCCTGGTATATAAAAGGGATTGAAATTTACTAAATAAACAAACGTCAGAAGATATGGCAAGAATCATTGGTGTGGCTAATCAGAAAGGCGGAGTAGGCAAAACAACTTCCGCTATAAATTTGGCCGCCAGTCTTGCAGTTCTGGAATTTCGTACCCTTTTGGTCGACGCGGATCCTCAGGCTAACAGCACGACAGGCGTAGGGTTCGATCTTCACAATGTTACTCAAAGTTTATATGACTGCATGGTTAACCATGTTGCAGCAAGAGACGTTGTCTTGAAAACGGAAGTGCCAAATCTGGATCTGATTCCATCGCATATTGACCTCGTGGGGGCCGAAATCGAGATGATCAACTATCCCGACCGGGAAGGAGTTTTGAAGAATATTCTGGAGCCACTCAGAAAAAATTATGATTTTATAATTATCGACTGTTCACCTTCTCTTGGTCTGATTACCGTGAACGCATTGACGGCGGCAGATTCAGTAATTGTTCCGGTACAAACGGAATTCTTTGCATTGGAAGGTCTCGGAAAATTATTGAATACTGTAAAAATTGTGCAAAGCAGGCTAAATCCTGCGCTCGAAATTGAAGGTATTCTGATGACGATGTATGATGGACGTTTGCGACTTTGTAATCAGGTGGTAAGTGAAGTGCGAAAACATTTTGACGAAATAGTTTTTAATACTATTATCCACCGCAATTCTAAAATCAGTGAAGCGCCAAGTGTAGGAAAACCAGTAATACTTTATGATGCTTATAGCAAGGGTGCCATGAACTACCTGAATCTGGCCAAAGAAGTTCTGCAAAAAAATAATATGACCAAAATGAGCAAGGAAGAGCGCATCTTTGAATAGCCCTGTTGAAAAATGAATACTCCAGCATGACAACTCCGAATAAAAAAGATAAGGAAGCACTTGGTAAAGGAATCCGCTCGCTGCTTCAGAACATAGATGCAGATTTGAAAACAGCGTCAGGTCATCTCAGGCCTGCAATAGCCGAAAACATCACTGGAATTCTGCGCATCCCACTGGACCAGATTGAAACCAATCCCAAGCAGCCCAGAAAAGATTTCGATGAAACTGCGTTACAGGAACTTGCCAGTTCCATCCGCATGCACGATATCGTTCAGCCCATTACCGTTGCAAAACTAAATTCAGGAAAATACAGAATCATATCTGGTGAACGCAGATATAGAGCAAGCCGTATCGCCGGTATAAAAGATATACCGGTTTATGTACGACAGGCAAATGACCAACAGCTTCTTGAACTCGCGTTACTGGAGAATCTGCAAAGAGAAGATCTGAATGCCATGGAAATATCGCTTAGTTACAGGCGTATGATGGATGAATTGAATTATACGCAGGAACAGGTAGCAGAACGTATGGGAAAAGAAAGAAGTACTGTAGCGAATTATGTGCGATTATTGAAACTACCTCCGGATATTCAAATTGCGTTGCGGAATAATGTGATTTCAATGGGGCATGCCCGTGCTCTGATCAATGTAGATACGGTAGATAAACAACTTTACCTCTTTCAGGAAATTAAAAGTCGTTCTTTATCGGTCCGTCAAACTGAAGAACTCGTTCGTAAAATATATAAAACAACTCCTGCTGTTAAAGTATCTGTAAAAGCCGGATTACCGGAATCCTTCAGAAAAATAGAGGATACTTTAGCAACTCATTTCAGTACGAGGGTCAAACTGAATCACAACGCAAAGGGATCAGGCAGTATCAATATTGAATATTATTCTCTGCAGGAACTAAATAAAATTCTGGACCAGCTCGGCGTACAGATCAACTAAGTGTTCAGTATGAGGCATGTATTTTTTATTTTCTTCATTGCATGTCTTTTATTTTCAATCAGGGTCAATGCGCAACATACGGATACACTAATAGTAAATCCGCAAACAGATTCGATTTTGGAAAAAAAAGACAATCAGTACTCCGGGAAGAAAATGACCCAGGCCGAAAGGGATTCAATAGATAAAAGATTACACGATAATCCAAGAAAAGCCACTTTATATTCTGCTATTCTTCCGGGAGCCGGACAGGTTTATAATAAAAAATATTGGAAAGTCCCCATTGTATATGCCGCTGTTGGTATTCCTGCTTATGCTTTCTTTTATAATAAAAGCTGGTACCAAAAATGTCAATATGCATTAACCGTTTGTGTAAATCTGGCCAACAATGGAAGCGTCGGTGACGACAGTCTCAAGAAAGTTGCACCTGAATTACTTCCATTCGTGACGACCAATGATCAGAACGGTATCATTACGAACAGGGACAGCTTTCGAAAAAACCAGGATTATTCCGTCTTATTTTTCCTGCTATTTTATGGTCTGAATATCGTAGACGCAACCGTAGATGCACATCTGAAGGACTTTAATGTAAGCAGCGATTTAAGTTTTCAGATCAGACCCATGATATTACCCGGACCCACGCCCAGCGCAGGTATTACGCTGGCTTTTGATTTTCACAAACCCAGATTTCGTGATTTGTCTGTTCATTGAATCTTTGACCGACCTTCGATAATCGATGACCGGTGACCGTTGACCGATAACCGTTGATGGCAGGAATTAATATCTTTACGATTATGAAGATCGCACTAATTGGATACGGAAAAATGGGCAAAGCAATTGAACAGGTGGCTAATTCCCGGGGACATGAAATTGTTTTAAAAATAGATCTGGATAATGGTTACGATATGACCACAGAAAATTTATTAAAATCCGACGTCGCCATTGAGTTTACCGGTCCTGCCAGTGCAGCGGCCAATCTTTTAAAATGTGCAGAAGCCGGTATCCCGGTTGTGTGCGGTTCAACAGGATGGCTGGAACAATACTCAAATATCAAACATGCGTTTGAAGAAAACGGATCTGCTTTTATTTACGCCAGCAACTTTAGTATCGGGGTAAATATCTTTTTTGAATTAAATAAGAAACTCGCCACGCTCATGGCGCCCCACGGCTATTCCGTAGAAATGCGGGAATTACATCATACGCAAAAAAAAGATGCTCCAAGTGGAACGGCCATTACACTTGCCGAACAAATCATGGTAGAAATTCCATCTCTTAAAACCTGGGTAAACAGACCAGCAGAGAAACAGGGTGAATTGCCAATCATCAGCGAAAGAATGGATCCGGCGCCTGGTACACATACTGTAAAATACTACTCAGATGTTGATGACATAGAAATTATTCATACTGCCCATAACAGGATGGGATTCGCCGGAGGCGCTGTACTTGCAGCAGAGTTTATTCAGCATAAAAAAGGAATTTTTTCCATGAACGACGTTTTGGGGTTATGAGTTATGGGTTATGGGTTATGAATTAAACCCATAACCCATAACCCATAGCTTATAATCCCCCAACCTCTTTAGATTGTAAATTGTTATTATCTTGTAACAGATTTTATGTATGCTCTCTAAAAAGTCTCAATACGCATTTCAAGCCCTGATGTATCTTTCTGAAAAGAAAAATGACGAACCTGTTCTCATTGCGGAGATCTCGAAAAAGAAAAAGATACCTCTGAAGTTTCTCGAAAATATCCTGCTCGAACTAAAAAAAGCGGGTATACTGGAGAGTAAGAAAGGTAAGGGCGGCGGTTACTTTTTTGGAAAAGATCCCGGTGATGTAACGTTAGCGACCGTAATGCGCCTGATTGATGGTCCGATCTCGCTTCTCCCCTGTGTAAGTTTATATTTTTATGAAAAATGTTCTAATTGCGATGAAAAACATTGCGGACTCAGGGATGTTCTCATTCAGGTTAGAGATGCCAATCTCAAACTGCTGGAAAAGAAAACCATTGCGGACCTCAGTACAAAACCTAAAACGCTGGCAGGTTTAAAAGTGAAGGTGTAAACGCTGTGAATTTAACCTGAAAACGCCGATTTTATCTCCCAGTGATCTATTAGTGATCCTTCAGTGATCGTTGAGTTATCATTTAGCGTTTTTAAATAACCTTTTATTGGGTCTCTTGGACCTCTCTTTTGATCGGTGATTCTTCTTCGATCCTTCGACCGACCTTCGGTCAAATAGGCTATTTGCCCAGCATCCACACAAGGTTGACCGAAGGATGACCGAAGGATTGCCAATTCCAATCAAAAAACATTCCGATATAAAGTTTTGACATCGAAAGCTATAGAAGGCACCCGACGGTTAAAACGAGCCAAAAAAAAGAGGCTGTCTTTACAGACAACCTCTTATATCTTCACAGCCTCAAGCCTTAGGCTTTAGCCGTTGAGCTTAATAATCCATTCCGCCCATTCCCGGAGCACCAGCACCCGGATGTGCGTGAGCTTCTTCTTTCTTAGGTTTGTCAGCAACCACACATTCTGTAGTTAACAGCATACCTGCAATAGAAGCGGCATTTTCAAGAGCAATACGGGTAACCTTAGTTGGATCAATTACACCTGCCTTGAAGAGATTTTCATATACTTCGGTACGTGCATTGAAACCATAATCGGCTTTTCCTTCTTTCACTTTCTGAACAACGATACTTCCTTCAATACCGCAATTGTGTACGATCTGGCGAAGTGGTTCTTCGATTGCGCGTTTAACAATCAGGATTCCGGTTGTTTCGTCTTCATTGGCAGCACCTTTCAGTTTTTCCAAACCTTCAATTGCACGGATATAAGCAACTCCTCCACCTGGAACAATTCCTTCTTCCACAGCAGCTCTTGTTGCATGAAGAGCATCGTCAACACGATCCTTCTTCTCCTTCATTTCCATTTCAGTTGCGGCACCGATATAAAGTACAGCAACACCACCGCTTAATTTAGCAAGACGTTCCTGTAATTTTTCTTTATCGTAGTCAGATGTAGTTGTTTCAATCTGCGCCTTGATTTGATTCACACGGGCAGTGATATCTTCCTTCTTTCCTTTTCCTCCAACAACTGTCGTATTGTCTTTATCAATAGTAACAGAAGCGGCAGTTCCCAGATAGCTCAGGTCAGCATTCTCAAGTTTGTAGCCTTGTTCTTCGCTGATCACGATACCCTTTGTAAGGATCGCGATATCCTGCAGCATTTCTTTTCTGCGATCACCAAAACCAGGAGCTTTAACAGCAGCCACTTTCAGTGTTCCGCGTAATTTATTCACCACCAGTGTGGCTAATGCTTCGCCTTCCAGGTCTTCAGCAATAATCAACAGCGGACGACCGCCCTGAGCAACCTTTTCGAGGATGTGTAAAATATCTTTCATCGCAGAGATCTTCTTATCGTAGATAAGAATGTATGGGTTCTGCAATTCTGCTTCCATCTTTTCGCTGTTGGTAACGAAATACGGAGAGATATAACCGCGATCAAATTGCATTCCTTCTACCACGTCAACAGTTGTGTCAGTACCTTTTGCTTCTTCAACTGTAATTACGCCTTCTTTACCAACTTTCGCAAATGCTTCTGCAATCAGTTTACCGATTGTTTCGTCGTTGTTAGAAGAAATAGAAGCAACCTGCTGAATTTTTTTGCTGTCGTTTCCTATGGTTTGAGACTGTGCCTTCAGACTGTTCACAACTGCAACAACCGCCTTGTCGATGCCGCGTTTCAGATCCATTGGGTTAGCTCCAGCAGCTACATTTTTCAAACCTTCACTGATAATGCTTTGTGCAAGAACAGTGGCGGTAGTTGTACCGTCTCCGGCAATATCCGCTGTTTTGGAAGCTACTTCTTTCACCATCTGGGCACCCATATT
>DATHPV010000169.1:0-4246 GCA_035483495.1 Puia sp. | reverse complement strand
CCAAATTCAGGTCGGCAATTATCAGGTGTCAAAAAAAATACGAATTTAAAGTAACCGGATTTACTTCCAATTCTTTGGTCGACCGATTGAACAATACTGACCTTGAAAAATTCAAAAGAATTGCTATCACTCTTGATCGTTATAAACAATTGCCCGATTCTTTGCCCGAGACATATGTCTGGGTTAATTTGCCAGGATATAACCTGCGTGTAATCAATCATGATACTGTTGTATTTACTTCTAAAATAATTGTGGGCGGGCCCTTAACCCGTTCTCCGGTACTCACAGCGGAGATTTCCAATTTTATAACCATGCCCCAATGGACCGTGCCCTTCAGCATCATATTTAAGGAAATGCTTCCTAACATTATCAAGGATTCAAATTTTCTTGAAAAAGAAAATCTCATGGTGGTTGACGACAATGATAGTGTGCTGGATCCTCATAAAATCAATTGGAAAAGACTGGATAAAAAGCATTTTCCCTACCAACTGAAACAACGTGAGGGCGATGATAATTCACTGGGGGTCATTAAATTCAATTTCAGAAACAAATACAGTGTCTATCTCCACGATACCAATGTACGTTGGAGATTTGGCAACTCCTATCGGGCGATCAGTCACGGTTGTGTGCGCGTGAAAGAATGGGAAAAGCTGGCTGACTATCTTGTTCGAAACGATTCCCTTCGAATCCCCCCTGACACAATAAAAGCCTATATCGCCCGGGGCGAAAAGCACATGTTCAGTGGTTTTCATAAGCTGCCGCTCTATATGCGGTATTTTACCTGTGAAGGCAAAAACGGCAAAATCACATTTTATGAAGATATTTATGATGAAGATCGGAATCTGATTCAGAAATATTTTGCCAATAAAAGCGTTTTTTAGTTTGGTAGACTTCTCATAAACCAACTCGTAAGGCTAAATAATGCCGATATGAAGAAATCCATTTTCCTCGCTGGACTTTTTTCATGCGTGTTCATGGTGCAGGCCCAGAATGTGTCCGAAACATCTCCTAATTCTGCCAAGCACCATAAATCCAGGAGGGAAGTAAGTAAAGAAAAGATTCATTATGGCACGGCCAGTTTCTACGCCAATAAATTTGAGGGAAGAAAAACAGCTAATGGAGAAATTTTTAGTCAGAGCAAATTTACTGGTGCAAGCAATATACTTCCTCTGAATCAATGGGTCAGGGTTACAAATCTGCGAAATAAACTTTTCGTCGTTTTACGAATTACAGACCGAATGCATAAGAATAACAGGAGACTCATTGATCTCAGCAAATCAGCCGCGAAGAAGTTAAAATACACAGGTAACGGTCTCGCACATGTAAAAGTTGAAGTGCTCGGTAAAAAACTTCCGCAGGGAATTGTGCGCGGGTGATTAAGCTACTGCCTTGTTCACCAAGGCCGCTGCTTCACTGAGTAGAATGGCAGATTGGACTTTCAATCCGCTTTCCTCAATGAGTTTTTTAGCTTCTTCGGCATTCGTTCCCTGGAGTCTAACTATTATGGGTACGTGGATAGAACCGATGGAATGATATGCATCGATAACCCCCTGTGCTACTCTATCACATCGTACTATACCTCCGAATATGTTGATGAGAATGGCTTTAACTTTCGGATCTTTTAAGATGATGCGAAAACCTGCTTCTACAGTTTGTGCATTTGCACTGCCTCCTACATCCAAAAAATTCGCTGGTTCACCGCCACTTAATTTTATCATATCCATAGTAGCCATTGCCAGTCCTGCGCCATTAACCATACAACCCACATTTCCGTCCAGCTTTACGAAATTAAGGTTGTATTTGCCTGCTTCGACTTCCGTAGGATCTTCTTCGCCAATATCGCGCATGGCTTCCAGATCCGGGTGGCGCATAAGTGAATTATCATCCAGATTCATCTTACAATCCACAGCAATAATTTTCTCGTCACTAGTCTTAAATAGCGGATTAATCTCAAGCATACTGCAATCGAGACCTACATAAGCATTATAAAGATTGGTTACGAACTTTACACAATTCTTAAAGGCTTCGCCGGAAAGACCTAGGTTGAAGGCTATTTTTCTCGCCTGGAATGCCTGCAGAGCCGAACCGGGAAACACCCATTCTTTAAATATTTTTTCAGGGGTGTTATGCGCTACTTCTTCTATGTCCATGCCACCTTCTGTGCTATACATAAATACATTCTGGCCTTTAGCACGGTCCAATAAGATCGAGAGATAAAACTCTTTAACCGGATTAGCGCCCGGATAATAAACATCCTGAGCTACTAATATTTTATGAACAACTCTGCCCGCGTCGCCTGTTTGAATTGTTACCAGCGTTCCTCCCAGCATGTTCGATGCGAAATTGCGTACGTCTTCGGCATTTTTAGCGACCGCGACTCCCCGTTGTTCTGTTCCCTTGATTTTGCCCTTTCCTCTGCCTCCAGCGTGTATCTGAGCTTTTACGACAGCGAATGAATTACCGGTATTTACTTTAATCTGTTTATAGGCTTCCTCAGCAGCATTTGCGGTGTCAACCGGAATGCCCTCCTGAACGGGTACATTATATTTTTTGAGTAATTCCTTGGCCTGGTATTCATGCAGATTCATGGAGAAAATTTAAACGAATGTAAGCGATAAAAATTTAATTTTTTTGCTTCAACTTGTAATACAAAAGTATACCGTCAAAATTTTTTTTGCCAGAAAATGTGGACGGTGGATAGTCATTTCGAAAGATCTCACCCCCGCAGGTCGTACGTTATAAATTGTTTTCTGATTTTAATTGATAAGAAAGTAATTCTCATCTTTCATGCTTTTCCCTTTTGCCAATAAACATTTTGCAGATTCTATAAATCTGTAGAACCAGTTATAAGCAGCTTCTTTAAATGTAAAATCCTGTAACATACCTCTATTTTAAAATTTGAAATCAAAAATAGAAATATGTTACAGGAGGGGCCAAACCTCTTAGGTAACCGTCCTGAAAATGACGGTGAAATACAATATTTAGTCGGTAAATTTTTTTATTTCACATGTTTGTTCAACGCGCCGGCCATTTCAAACATGGATATTTGATCTTTAACAAAAATAGGTTTCAAGTTCGCATCTGCATTGATCATGCGTTTATTTGCTTTGTCCTGAAGATCATTTTTCTTAATATAAACCCATATTTTCTTAATGATTTCAGTTCTTGGAAGCGATTTGCTTCCAACTACTTTTGATAAAGCATCACTGAGTGTAAGTGGTGCCATAAATGCTGCATTTGGTTTTCTTGCAGATTTTTTCTTCGCAGGTTTTTTAGCCGCTGCTTTCTTAGGTGCGGCTTTTTTGGCTGCTTTTTTAGGGGCTGCTTTTTTTGCAGGAGCTTTCTTGGCTGCTTTTTTTACTGCTTTTTTGGGTGCTTTTTTAGCGGTTTTCTTAGCTGCTTTCTTTGCGGATTTTGCCATAAAAAATGATATTTAACAGGTTAATAAAGAGGTTAGCAGATTCAAATGTAGGGATTTTGGAAAATCCTATACTGAATATTCAAGTTTTTTTGTTTTCGGATCATTAATTTAAACGATTAGTCAACCTTGTTCTTAACGGGAAACCCAATTCAATTGGGTTCCAAAGTAAAAAAAGGTATTTACAGTGAAACGAAAAATGAATTTCGGGCAAAAAAATACCCCGTATACGGGGTATTTATGAATAACAGAATATCTCCTAAGGCTGGGCGGTAGTTTTCAATTTATCCTTAAATACTTTTTCAAATTTTTCAACTTTGGGACGTATCACAAACGTGCAATATGGTTGCGAGCCATGTAAACGGTAGTAGTCCTGATGATAGTTTTCGGCAGCATAAAAATGGCTGAAAGGGGTAATTTCTGTAACTATCGGATTGCTATATGCACCACTCTTGTCCAGTTTTGACTTATATTCTTCGGCTTTTTTCTTTTGTTCAGCATCATGATAAAAAATTACGCTTCGGTATTGAGTTCCAACGTCGTTTCCCTGACGGTTAAGGGTTGTAGGATCATGAGCTTCCCAGAAAACCTCGAGCAATTCGTCAAAACTGATCACTTTTGGATCATAAACGATCTGCAGACATTCGGCATGCCCGGTTGTACCAGTACAAACGTCTTCGTACGATGGATTTTTCACAGTCCCTCCGGAGTAACCTGAAGTCACTTTGTAAACTCCCTTTAATTCCTGAAAAACGGCTTCGGTACACCAAAAACAACCTGTTCCAAAAGTTGCCGTATCTGTCTTTAAGCCAACTGGAATAGTTTCTT
>DATHPV010000168.1:0-5149 GCA_035483495.1 Puia sp. | reverse complement strand
ATATGGTACGTATGCAGGGGAATACACATACTGTACAATAGGTGCAGACTGAACAACGACTACTGTTGATGAAGCGGGAGCGTCTTTTGCAGGATCCGAACCCGTGTACGCAGGATTTGCTGTAACGGCAGGAGTGGCTTGTGTTTTGGGCTCGATAACATAATCTTTACCATAGAGATCCTCGTCTCCGACAATTTGAACATTTATTTTTTTGTCTTTATCCCTGTTCACCAGTATAACTGCAACATCCTGTGTCTCTGTTTTACTTACTGCATCTTCGAGAACGAACGTGTAAGAATCGCCATCTTTTTTGGTGACCACTTTTATAAAATCAATTTTTTTATCAAGATCCAGATCAAGGTTATTGATCCCGGATTTCGTATTGTTCAGTGATTTTTCAAAATCTTCAATGGTTTTTGACTTGAGAAAAAGATCCATCACAGCGTACAGGTCGAGGTTATCTCCTGCCATACCTAAGGATGCAGTATCGGCCTTCGAATCAGTTTTCGACTGAGAAAAGGCCGGCAGACTGAACAAAACCGCACTGACAACCAGAATTGGCAAAATGCTTTTTTTCATAATGAAGGCATTATATCTAAATTCAAAGCAAGTTAATAAAAAGAGGTTTCATAAATGAAACGAACTTTTCAATTAGTTAACCTTATTTTTGTGTAACTTAAAAGTTACTAATTATGGCTAACAGTGTAAAACATCAGTATTTTTTCCCCCAGGGACCGGAAATGGTTTGGGAATACCTGACCAGAGCAGATTTAATGGAGCTTTGGTTGATGCCAAATAATTTTGAACCTATTCCGGGGTTCGAGTTTCAATTCAGGATAAAGCCAGTTCCACAACTGGATTTCGATGGAATAGTGTATTGTAAGGTGCTGGAAATTGTGCCTTATCAAAAATTAAGTTATTCATGGAGATCCGGTCCGGGTAACGGAAAGATCGACCTGGATTCGATCGTCGTTTGGAAACTGATCCCGAAAGACGATGGTACCGAACTTTTACTGGAACATACCGGCTTTAAAGAAATCGAGAACTTTAAAATGTATTCAGCTGTAAATGATGGATGGCTTGTTAATATCAAAAAAATCGCCGGCCTCCTGAATAAAGCAAAATAATAATAGATTAAATTCATCAAATAATACCAGCATATGCGGAGTTCAAAATTAAGATGGATCGTATTTGCATTGTTTTTGACCTCTTACTATAAAATGCAGGCACAAAACAATAGCGAAACAAATAAAGCAAGACCATTAAAAGAATTGATCGAATCAAAACAATATCGTTTTCATCCCCTTTCTGCCAATACAGCAAAGGGGAAAACTATTCAACTCACCAGTGAATATTTTTTGATGGTTAACCAGGATAGTTTGCAGGTCGATTTACCTTATTTCGGCCGGGCCTATAATGCAGACTACGGATCCGGTGACCAGGGATTTCAATTTAAGTCTGTGGATTTTTCATACACTTCAGATACAACAAAGAAAGGCGGATGGGAAATAACAATTATCCCAAAAAATGAGTCAAAGGCCAGCAAAATATTTATGTCGATTGGTTCCGGGGGTTACGGAACCATGAGTGTTTTAAGCAACTCCAAACAGTCGATTTCTTATTACGGTACGATTGAACCCATCAGTAAATAACATGTTTCTCTCGGTCCCCGTTTTCGTCTTCATATTTGTTTATATTTCCTTTAAAGTTCAAACAGATCTTTTTGTAAATATTTCCGGAATTATGACTTACTTTAAAAAAGCGTCCGAGCAGCGATTAAGCTGGTTTATGGATCCTATATTTTAATAAATACGGTTTAAGTTTCATCATGGGTGCTATTATGAAATCTCTAAATGTATTCAGAAAGTCGTTTTTCTTCTACGGTTCAATAGGAACATTTATATTTTTTAGTCTGAACCCTGTCAAACTGTATGCACAAAATCCGGCAAAGTCTATTCCGGACGGAACTGAGGGCGAATTTTTCCCCAAACCCTACGACTCTCTTACCAATCTTTCGAAAAAAGATAAATGGGAAAACTGGAATGAATTTGACGGTCCCCTGACTACTTTAAAATTTGGACTGGGATTTATGGCTGAGTATGCGGGATTTAGCCAGGACTCAACCAGCAAACAACAGGTGCCCGGAGCCAACGATAATTTTTCGGTTAGGGACTTCCGTTATACCATGGCGGGCATTGTAAAATCTGAAAGGGAAATAACATGGAAGGCGGGCATTAACTACGATGGAAATACCGGCACATGGAGGATTCGCGAAACAGGGGTTCAGTTTAAAATGCCGGAATTGTCAGGATATATTTTTGTCGGGCGTACCAAACAAGGATATTCCCTGCAAAAAATCCAAAATGGATTTACCCTCTGGAGATTTGAGAGACCCATGATACAGGATCTCGTCCCAATTCTCGGCGATGGTATAAAATATACCGGATATTACCCGAAACAACATCTGCAATGGACACTGGGCGCTTATTTCAATATGTTCGGAAACGAGAACCAGCCGCAGACCGCTTTCAAGAGGCAAATAACTACGCGTCTGGTCTGGACGCCCGTCTATACAACTCCCACAAATTCGGTTCTGCATATTGCTTTTGATTACAATTATGGCCGGGTACTGGGAGATTCGATTCAGGTTCGTTCCAAACCGGAAGTTAGTAAGTCGCCTTACTTCGTTGACTCAAAAAAGTTCTGGGCAGACGTTACCAACAGTTTTTCAGGGGAAATCTATTACCGGACAGGGCCCTTCATGGCAGGTACTGAATTTGCGGCGCATTATGTTCATTCTCCGGAGAATGGCAACCCGATTTTTACCGGTGCTTTTTTCTTTTTGCTTTATTCATTTACAGGCGAAACAAGACCTTATTCACCGAACTTTGGAGTGTTCTCTTTTCAGACCGTCAAAAAACCAGTGTTTAAGGGCGGCCCCGGAAATATTGAAGCCACGGTGAGTTTTTCTAATATAGATCTTGATAATGGAGCGATTACGGGAGGTAAATTCTGGAGACTCACCCCTGCGATATTCTGGAGTCTCGACAGAAACTATTTTACAACATTTGCTTACGGATTTGGAGTTCTCGATAAGAACAATCTGAAGGGTGACACGCAATTTTTTCAATGGAGATTTGGATTTTGGTTTTAAATTCAGATGAGGAAAATTTTATTTACTGACCAATATTAAATCATCGTCGTGTTCAGGAAAAAATCATTTCTCTTTTTATTCATTTTGATCTGGCTGTGCAAGCCTTTGATGGCCCAGGATGAAGATGCCCTGCCAAGTGCCGATGACGAATTGGATACAGCGCTTAAGGGCAGCAACTCAAATGAAATGAGGCTGATGAAAAATTACCAATTGGGCGATGGGCTGAATTTCGTTTCAAAAAATGCAAAACTGCAATTTACACAGAGCATCCAGGTTTTATATGGTATCAACACACCAAGCGATTTAAGTTCTGTTGGTTCGGATTACAGAATCAGAAGGGCCAGACTAAATATTGCCGGATTACTTTTTGACGATAAAATATTTTTCAGGTTAAGATTAAACCTTGCAGGAAATTACCAAAGTACGACAACAGGATCCAGGTCATTTAATAATGTGGTTCAGGATGCATTAATTGAATACCGGCCTTCTCCCGGACAACGAATTAATTTTGGTATAAGGGCTGATTATACAGATACCAGGGAAATAAGAATAGAAGGTGAATCCCTTTCATTTATTGAAAGGAGTATTGTTTCCAATGCTTTTGATGCCATATTCGATTATGGCCTCCGGTACGCGGGTCAATTCAGGCTGGGACGGGGAGGGATGCTAAAACCCTATTTATCCATCACCACAGGTGATGGCACGTCGGCTCTTCAGCAAAATTTTGAAGGTTTTAAATATGGCGTTCGACTGGACTATCTTCCTTTTGGAACTTTCTCCAAGGGTGGTGAATTCTACATGGAAGACCTGGCCCGCGAACGCACACCTAAATTGGTTATTGGGGGTGTTTTTAGTTACAATAATGGTATCAGCTCGGCTAAGGGAACAAATGGCGGCAGATATATATATGGAGACTCGCTGCAAAAAATTGTAAGACCAAGCCTGGTCAAGTATGGAGCCGACTATTTATTTAAATATCGTGGATTCTATTCCCTTGGCGATTTTGTTTTAACGCGTTCCGGAGTGCCCAATAATATTGCGGGCGAATTTTCTACTTCAGGAAATTTTATGCCTTATACCAATCAAACTCCCGAACAAATCAAAAGCACCGTTCTCAGCAGGATTAATTTAGGAAGCGGTTTTAATTTCCAGGCCGGTTATCTGATCAGTAAAATAGCAGTAGGTGCAAGGTATTCATTCCTGAATCAGGATGAACAATCCGCCGAGTTTGCCTCCATAAACAAAGCCTATGCATTGATCGGTTCCTATTATTTCGACGGAAATAATTTGAAATTAAACCTGGAAACAGGGTATGAACAATTTAATAAAGCTACTAACACCGAAAACTATAACGGCACTCTATACCTGCAGATAATGCTTACAGTTCAATTCTAAACCATGAAAAAATTTTTAGCATTATATTTTTTACTGTGTTCATTTTTCGGGTTAAAGGCTCAGGACTCGGTATTCTATCAAAAATTTTTTCCTGATCCTCTTTATCCTATGCCGGTTCCTATCACAAAAGGAGATAAATCTTTTAATTACTACACACAATATAAAGATGTCGTTCAGTTTATTAAAAACCAGGCAGCCAGGTTTCCCGATCTGATAAAGATTGGCAGTATCGGAGAAACACAAAGGGGAAGAGAACAGATATCGGTTTTACTTACCAATCAAAAGAGTACCAATACTGATAAATTAAGAGTTACTATCATCGGATGTGTTCATGGCAATGAGCCCATTTCTACCGAGGGTATGATGTTCCTGATCTACCGGCTAACACAGGAAACACAGTATGCCCACCTGCTGGACCACCTGGAGATTCTGGTTCTGCCGGATGTAAATGCAGACGGTCGTGAATCAGACAAAAGAACATCCAGTAATGGTATTGATTTAAATCGCGATCTGACATCGTTGGATGCTCCCGAAAGCAGAAATATTAAAACTGCAATTAACAAATTTGACCCGCAGGTTGTACTTGATTTTCATGAATTC
>DATHPV010000167.1:0-4843 GCA_035483495.1 Puia sp. | reverse complement strand
ATAGCAACAAATTATAATAAATCTAAAAAACAAGTGGAGTTATTAAACTGGTTATGCCACTGCCAGCAGGATCTCCCCCAACAGGCGGGATCCCATCACTTCTCATTCCATTCGAAGTGATTCGACCGGATTCGAGAGAGCTGCTTTGATGGATTGAAAACTTACGGTGAGAATAGTAATGCCCAGCGCGCCAAAAGCGGCCATTATAAATATCCAGACCGAGAGGTTCGTGCGATACGAATATTTCTGAATCCATTCGTGCATGATCATGAGTGCAAGGGGAGCAGCGATCAGAAAGGAAATGGAGACAAGTATTACAAACCGTGTGGATAATAATTTCCAGAGATTAAATACAGAAGCACCCAGAACTTTTCTGATACCGATTTCCCTGATCCGCTGCCCGGCGACAAAGGAAACCAATCCGAATAAACCCAGACAGGAAATAAAAACAGCGAGCGTGCCGAATACAGTGGCCAGTCTGCCTACGAGTTGTTCTGCCTGAAATTTCTTTGCATAATCTTCATCCACAAACTGATATTCAAAAGGAGCGGAGGGAATGAGTTTCCTGAATACGGTTTCTATTTTAGGCAACGCTTCTGCCATTGGCATGTTGGCTATTTTGATATTGATCCATCCAACATTTCCATTCAGGGATTTGATAAAAAATATCGTAGGCATTACCGGCTCATAGGGAGATTGCATCACCATATCTTTTACCACACCCAACACCGTATAATTTTTAGATTCCTGGTTGACCCAGAATGTCCATCGGATATTTTCCCCAACAGGATTTTTTAACCCCATGGTTTTCACAGCAGACTCCGTCAGGATCACACCCGATGAATCGGATACTGCATTGTCTGAAAAATCTCTTCCGTCGATCAGTTTCCAGCCGATCGTTTTTCCAAATGACGGAGTCACCGTGATGGTCCCGAAATTTTGCGGCAGTTTTGGATCCATGCCCTTCCAGGCAAAGCCGCCGTTATTGGATCCGATTTCAGTAACCTTTCCCATAGATTCCGACATTTCGGTGACGGCGCCCGTTTTTTTCAGTTCAGTTCGAAGCAAATCATACTTGCCGTAGAAATCATCCGATTTCATATTCATAGTAATGATTCGCCCGCGGTCATAACCCACCGGGCGGCTTCGCGCATATTGAATCTGGCGATACACTACAAGTGTACAGATTACGAGAATAATTGAAATGCTGAACTGAACAACCACCATTACTTCACGAGGAAAAGAAGCGAGACGGCCCACGCGGAATGATCCCTTCAGCACTTTTACTGGACTGAAGGAAGACAAATACAGCGCCGGATAACTGCCTGCCAGCAAACTTGTAAGGATAATAAAAATCAAACTGGCCATCCAGAAAAATGGATTTGTCCATAGGATGGCGATCTGTTTGGCGGCAAGCTGATTGAAGGCGGGCAAAAATAAAATCACCAGACCCAATGCAAACGCATAGGCAAACAAAACCACCAGCAGGGATTCACTAAAGAACTGGTAGATCAGTTGTGCGCGGCCCGATCCAATTGTTTTCCTGATGCCCACTTCCCTTGCTCTTTTTTCAGAGCGGGCCGTACTCAAATTCATAAAATTAATGCAGGCCAGCAGTAATACAGCAATTCCTGTTAGTCCTACAAGGCGAACCATATGAACCGGCTCTGCGCTGATCTTCCCGCGGAAAGGAGCATACAGATGCCACTGGCTCATGGGATATAATAAATCTTTTTCTTCCTGAAAAGATGCATTTTTAAAAAAACGTGCATTCCTGCGTTCGGCGTTTTCGATCGACGCCGAGACTTTTGCAAAACTGCTGGTGGGTTTAATTTCAGCGTATACCTTAAGGAAATGATTGGTCCAGTCCTGTGTCGTTCTTTTTTCTATCCAATCGTTGTTCGATAAATACAAATTGAAGGGAGCAATAAACTGAGCCTTTCTGAATTCCGTGTTCGGCGGCAGATCTTCGTATACTCCCGTGACTTTCACGTCCGAGCGGTTATTGATTTTCATCATCCGGTTCACGGGATCCGTGTTGCCGAAAATGGAGCGGGCAAGGGAAGCGGAGAGCAGGATGGAATAGGTATCCTTCAGGCCCGACCGCGCTCCGTAAATCATTTTCAGCGTAAGCATTTCAGGCGCATCCTGTCCCATATACTCACCGGTTCCCGAGATTTGTTTTTCACGGATGGACAGGATGCCCTCCTTTGTTCCGGTCGAAATCACGTAATGCTCAAAGTTATCTGCATAATGGTTTTTGAGTTCCAGGGCCAGTGCGTAGGACATGGTGGAGTTTAGAGAAGATTCTCCATTGTTGGTATAACGAGTCATGATCTGTCCGATCCGGTCATAGTGCTGATGATATTTGTTATAAGAATATTCATCCCATATCCATAGGCCGTTGAAGATGGCCACGGCCATGCCCACAGAAAGCCCGAAAATATTGATGAAGGATGAGATTTTGTTTTTGCCAAGGGAGCGCCAGGCAACCAGGAAATAACTTTTGAGCATAGTTATTCTTTTTATTTGTTACTTACGGGGGACTATTAAAAGAAACAAATAAACCGGATTTGTTGCATGGGGGGAGAAAATAAATCCAACATGAAAAGGATGATCAAAATCATTTTGCGTGTATTGGCAGTTCTGACTGCTTTGCTGCTACTCGCATTGATCGTAGTTTCTATTTATGTGAAACAACATCAACAGAAGTTAATTTCTTTTTTGGAATCAGAAACCGAAAAAGGTTTGAGCGGAGCAAAGCTTCATATCGGGGATATCAGTATTGGTTTTAAAACCAGATTTCCACTGGTTGCACTTACCATTGACAGCATATATCTGCGCGACAGCCTCTGGAGCCGGCATCATCACAATCTGCTTTCGGCAAACCAGGTATATGCTACGATAGACTTCTGGAAACTTTTTCAGGGGAAAATAGATATCCAGCGCCTTGATCTGGATAAACCGGATATTTATTTCTATACCGACAGTCTGGGATATTCCAATACTTCTGTTTTTAAAAAAAAGATCAGGACCCGTAAAGACAGTTCAGACAATCAGCCTTATCCCACCATTGAAATCACCGATGCCCGATTTACGATAGACGAAGGCATTAAGCATAAATTTTTTAGTTTTCATATTCATGAGCTCGCTGGTAATATCCAGCGAAAAAAAAATAGTCCGGTTTTGGCTATCGATCTCAATATGGATTGCCTTGTACATGACTTAACATTTAACCAGTTGAAGGGTCCATTCCTGGAAAACAAATCCGTCCAGGGCATATTCAGCATTTTGTATAACAGAGATTCCAGGGAGCTGGATTTTGACAAAATCCTACTGGCAATAGATCAGCAGCCTTTTGTTCTTTCTGGAAAATTCTTATTCGCCGAAGAAGGAACTCCATTTATTCTCTCCTGGAAGACCAACAATTTATCTTTCCGAAAAGCGGCCTCTTTACTTTCTGCGAATATTCAAAAAAGACTGGAGCCCTATGATATTGAAGACCCTATTGACAGTCTCACTGGAAGTCTTGATAATTCCGAAACGCAATACGCCACACCCCTGATCCATTTGTGGGTGAAAGTGGAAAACAGGAATTTAAAAAGCCCGTTTGTCGCCGTCAATCATGCATCTTTTACGGCAACTTATAATAATGAATCTGTTCGTTTTCGGGGACACGAAGATTCCAATACGGTAATTCGTTTTTCGTCGCTGCAGTGCGATTGGGAAAATCTGAATTTCCATGCTGATTCTGTCGTACTCAGCAATCTCATTCATCCCAGAATAAAAACGAATGTTATTTCTGAGTTTAAACTGGATATGATCAACAACTTTCTGAAAGAAAATGAACTGGCTTTTACACGCGGAACTGGAAAAATAAACATTGCTTACAGCGGATCGCTGGAGAAATTTCATGATAGTACAAGACTTTTAAACGGCACGATCATTCTGGAAGATGCAACGTTGCATGATATACCGACAAACCTTCTATTTAGCCCGGTCCGGGGTATCATACGTTTTACAGGCAGGGATATGTCCGTCGAAAACCTGATGTTTCATTCAGGCAGTTCAGATCTTAAGATTAATGGTAAAGTGAAAAGCATATTTTATTTTTTTAATCACCTCAACGATAAATATTCATTTGACTGGAATGTGACGTCCAACAGATTGAACCTGGATGATTTCAGCAGTTTTCTACGGCGGAAGAAAAAACCCGTGATTACGGCCTCTAATAAATCCGTGCCTGACGAATCCATTTCGGCGTATATCAGCAAGATCACCTCGGCCGATTTTAATGTTAGCCTGAAAGTGAATAAACTGATTTATAAAAAAATTGTTGCAGACAGTTTGCAAGCCAATGTTTCGATCAAAAACGATGCATTGCAGTTCAGAGATGTCAGCATGCAGCATGTAGGACTTTCGATTGACGAAGGCCGTACACATAAATTTTTTGGTTTCCGGATACATGACCTGGATTGTACCATTCAGCAAAAAGCAAGGAGTCCTGTTTTGACTTTCGATTTGAACCTGGATTGCCTGGTTCAGGCGATGACATTTAACCAAACGAAAGGACCATTCCTGGAAAACAAATCCCTGCAGGGAGTTTTCCGGATAATGTATAATAAAGATTTAAAGGAACTGGATTTTGATAAAATCTCACTGGCAGTAGACCAGCAACCATTTGTTTTTACGGGGAAATTTTTTTTCGGAAAAGAGGGTACGCCTTTTCTTCTTTCCTGGGAGACTAAAAATTTATCATTTCGAAAAGCTGCATCTTTTCTTTCTGCAAATCTTCAAAAAACACTTGCCCCCTATGATATCGAAGACCCTATAACAAATCTTA
>DATHPV010000166.1:0-4685 GCA_035483495.1 Puia sp. | reverse complement strand
CGGCGCCGGAGGAGGAGTTGACATAGAAAATTGTTTGGGCCGGCGCGACTTTCAAAGAAAAAGCTATTACAGCAGCGAAGAAAATGTGTTTCATGGCCATAGATTTTTCCAATTTATTGAAATATGGTACCTTTATCACCGGAAGGTATTTACTATAGAAAAGTAAGCGAATATAAAATAGTTTGTTGATGTACTGAAGATGGCACTTTAAGGTGCGATACTTACTTGCGAGTAACTAATGTTGATTATCAGCATTTATGAACAAAATAAATATTTTAGACAACCCGTTGGACATCAAAAATTGTCCGGTAAGAAATGTTTTGGATCGTTTTGGCGATAAATGGTCTCTGCTGGTTCTGCTTATCTTGGGCAAAAAGGAAACCTTACGTTTTAATGAAATCAATAAAGAGATTGGTTCTGATATTTCACAAAAAATGCTGACGGTAACTTTGAGGACGTTGGAGGCGGACGGGTACCTCAAAAGAACTATGTATGCCGAGATACCTCCGCGGGTTGAATATACGATCACAGATCTTGGCAAATCCGTTTTCCCCTTAATCGATAAATTGGAAAGATGGGCAAAACTTAACATGCCGGCAATTGAGAAGTCACGAAAGAAATATAAGTAGGGGGATGCTGACCCCCTTTTCATTTTATCTTTCTGTAACTCCTTGCAATCATGGTGTCAATAAAATTGTGGTTACGAATGTTCATTTTTTCATCTATTACATAGGGGACTGAATCTCTTACGGAGTGAAGGATCAACGTTTGCCAAATGCTTTGTGAAATTGGCCCTTAATTCTTCTGACAGGTTGGTCCGATGCGCACAAGACTGGCAAAGAAACGATGCAATGAAATATAACGATAGTAAATTTTGGATACTTTTTGTTTGCATCACTAATGGTTTATGGCTTAGGAAAGTAGTTCTAAGTGACCGAAGTCTAAAAATAAATAAAAGTTTCAAGTTTAAGTCCGGGACGAGTTTTTGCAAGGGAATATCGGCCCCCGTCACCACTAAAAATATACAAGCAGGGATCAAAACCTGCATTTTGATAAGACGATCTTCCTTCAACCTTCGGATAGAGAGATTACATCCGAAAAATGGAGATGGAATCGGCAAAAGACAGGAAGCCTGCGGTCGGAATGGCGATTTTGGGATGTGTATACTTTTCGTTATTTTTACACATAAATTCATTTTTATGCGGACTAATATTGAGTTGGATGATGTTCTTGTAAACCAAGCCATTAAGCTAAGCAAGCTCAGGACTAAACGGGAAGTCATACAGGAAGCCCTAAAAAGCTATGTGGCATCCATGAAAAAGAGGCAATTACTGAATCTGAAAGGCCGAGTCTCCTGGGAAGGTAATTTAAAGGAGATGCGCAGTTTATGAGGGAACCGCTGATATTCGACACCTCGGTGTGGATTGATTTTTTAAGGGGTAAGCGCAACCCGCAATCTGATCTGCTAACATCCTATGTTGAGCAAGAAGATCAAGTGCTGTTAATTCCGACCATTTTGCAGGAAGTATTGCAGGGAATTCGCGAAGACACGCAATACCGGCAAATTAAGGATATTTTCTCCTATTTCACCGTATTACAACTTCCTCCAGTCCAGGCCGCAATTGGCGCTGCAGAACTATACAGAGGTTTGCGAAAAAAAGGGGTAACTATTCGAAAGAGCAATGATTGTCTAATTGCCTTTTATGCGATTGAGTTATCAACATCTCTTGTCCACCTTGATAGCGATTTTGAGCTTATCAGTAAGCATTCAAAACTTAAAACCTGGTCCTTGGCGGAAAGAAGGGGGAGCTTATAATGTTTGATTGAAAGTTCGAATCCAGGAAAGACGCTGAATTGCGACTATGAGAACAAGACTGCCAGAGAGTTATCACTTCAATCTCGAATAAGCTCACCTAATCATTCACGCAAGTACTAAAAAACCGGTCAATATTGTCAAACATCCTAAAATAAAAAACGCTGTAAGCAAATAACTTACAGCGTTCAGTCGGGAAGACAGGACGCACCGTTTCGACGAAATGGATTGAAATTCAATATGTTATTATCATCGGCGAGCCGCTACTCACCTATTTACACACCGGCACCGATAGACTTGAAAGAGCTATTGTTTAATAAATGAATTATCGTCTAGTGTATTCTAAGATTAAAGATATCAAATCATCCAGTAGGCACAAAAAATAATGACCGCGCAGTAACATCCTGGATTCGAAATTCGCGCGGTTAATCTGACCGTCCTGTCATAAGCAAATTTCAGTCTGAATCGCACCATTTGCGTGGACGCCCGTTTTTTTGTAGGTTTGCCCTATGTACACTAAGGACCAGATATTAGACTTACTCAGCAGGAAAAAGCCTGAATTGCAAGGCCGTTATCCTATTTCTGAATTAGGGCTATTTGGCTCCTATGCTCGCGGGGACAACAATGAAAAAAGCGATATTGATATTCTGGTTGATTTTAATGGTCGCATCGGTATCGGATTTATCAAATTAGCGCATGAATTAGAGGACTTATTCAAGCAAAAAATCGATCTTGTTTCCCGCCGGGCTATCAAGCCCCGTTATCTTCCTTTCGTGGAAAAAAGCCTGATTCATGTCTGAGAGAGATATCCCGTCATTACTCCAGGATATTCTCGAAGCCATCGGCAACATAAAAGATTTTACAAGAGGTATAACTTTTGAGATGTACTTGGCTGATCTTAAAACCAAGCATGCCGTAGAACGGAATTTTTCAATTATTGGAGAAGCAGTCGCAAGAATCGACAAGCCTTTTAAGGATGAACATCCTTCTGTTGACTGGCGGGAGGTGAAAGATTTCAGGAACATTATTGTCCACGATTATTTTGGTATTGATGATACGATAGTCTGGGATATAATACACCTGAATCTGGATCAGTTAGAAAAAGAAATTGTCGTTATTCTGGAATCCCTTTCATGAGGCAGCGGCTGCGGATAGGCACAACTAATCAAGAAGGCGGCAATTGGCCAAACCGAAGGCCGGCAGGCATTCCACGTTCCGGAGATCTTCCACCAAACAAAAAGTGAAAAAATGCAACTTTAGGCGGTTCTTTGTATTGTAGTGAACAATGCCGGCATATAAGTTCAAAAACGAAGAAGAATTAATTAGTTTAGCCAAAAATAACCCCAGGGTATTTGGCGAGCTATATGATATATACTATCCCAGGATTTTCGGATACATTTTCAGGATCACAGGAGACCATGCCCTGGCGAGCGATATTACCGCCGAAACCTTTTTAAAAGCCTGGCTAAAAATCGGCTCCTTTCGATGGAAAGGCATTTCCATCTCCTCTTGGTTTTTTAAAATTGCTACCAACGAGTTGAACCAATATTTCAGGAAGAAAAAGTACAGCCCCCTGGTCCTTCAGGATTTGTCTTTTTTTGACGAGGAAAAGCCAAAAAACTCCTCTCGCTATGGCCGGGAGAACAATGAGGTTACCGCGAAAATGGATAAAGCGGATGAATTTATGCAGCTCCGCAAAAAGTTGCATACGCTATCCCCAAAGTATCAGGCCGTGCTGGCCTTGCGTTACTTCGAAGAATTGAGCATTCGAGAGATCAGTCAAATAGTCGACAAAAAGGAAAACACCGTCAAGTCACTGCTATCCAGAGGCCTGGAAAAACTTAGAATTTTATTCCCATAATTTGCAACCAACGTTTTGTTATTGCATTATAACTATAAAGCAGCCAAAATGGAAAGAATGAATTTGGTGGATTACTTGAAGACCATTCCCAAACCTACCCCAACCGAAACCGGCGAAAAGGAGAAATTGAAAATATTTCTGGTGACAGCAAGGAAATCATCGAGGATTGGCCTCCTGCTGATTGGTTTACCCTCTTTGCTCATTTCACTCTTCATTTTACAAACCTTATTTCACTTTAAGTTCGGATTTATTCGGTGGCTTGGAGAAAATACATCCTCTCTTCCCACTCCGGCAAAGGCGGTGCTGATTTTTGTTTTTCTGGTCGGATTTCCGATGATTGCCATGGTTCTGAATCTATTGTCCCTTTCTCATTTTCAATTTGACGAACGAAGCAGGGAATTTCAGGTCACGTTTAGGATCAGATGGTGGAATATTTTTATTGCATTGGCCGGTGGCGCATTGACGACCTTTTATATCCTGCACATTTTAGCTGATACATCGCTTGGTGGCCGATAACGTCACCCCAAACAAAAGCAAAAATGAAAAATTGTTTTTCCCCGGTGTTAAAAGAAGTGGTTTCACTTAGCCGCGAGGAGGCTATCCGGTTAAAAAGCGAAGCCATTGGCACAAGCCATCTCATACTAGCGATGATACGGCAAGGGCACGCCAGTACGATCGATTTGTTAAAACACGCCACGATTTCCATGCCTGACTTGCAAAAAGAAATTGAAACCGATATCCGGGAAATCAAGCAGGCCGACATCCCTGCGGGGAGGGCAGTAATTTTTAAGAATCGGTTGTTTGGTGGATTTTCTTCTTCGCGGCCGACTGGCCTGCGCCTGACCAGAGAAGTGGAAAAAGCGATAAGAGTAAGCGTAGTGCTGGCTGCACAGATGAAAAGCCCGATGGTCGAAGCGGACCATTTACTCCTTGCTATTCTTAAAGACAAGAATAATTTGGTTGCTAGAACCTTGAGCGGTTACAGCCTAACGTGTGAGGTGGCGGAAGCAA
>DATHPV010000165.1:0-5551 GCA_035483495.1 Puia sp. | reverse complement strand
TCATCATAAAGAAAAAAGCGACGAACATGGCCTGTAGCTGACTATTGCTAAATGTGGATATCAGCAGACCAAATCCCAGAAGTGCTACCAGATAAACAGCGGCGAAAAGATACAGAACCGGAATATTCCCTTTCGGAAAGATACCGTAAACAACATACATAACAACGAGCCCGATTGTGAAGACAATGATACCGACTATCCAGAAGGGGATGAGTTTTCCGAGAATAAATTCCCATTTCTTTATAGGAGTAACATTGATCTGTTCTATGGTGCCGATCTCCTTTTCTCTTACAATATTAAGTGCAGTTATAAATCCGCCTATCAGTGTAAGTAACAACACCAGTATACCGGGCACCATATAGTATTTGTATTCTTTGCGGGGATTGAACCAGTCAGTATAAGTAATGTCAATGCGATGATTTTGATTAAGAGCATTATTGTTAGCGGATTTGAAATTTATATCCAGGGAACTATTAAAATCCGCTAAAACTGATGCCAGATATCCACCGCCTATCGCAGATTTTGTTCCGTTAATGGCATCTATCGACATGTTCAATTGCTGGCTGCCTTCACGAACAAGATTACGTTCAAATCCCTGAGGTATTTCCAGCATAATGTCTGCTTCGTTTTTTTGAATCAATTTCAGGGCATCATTATAGGAAATGGTATTTCCAACAATCCGGAAATAACCGGAAGATGCAATTTTGTTAATAAGTTTTTGTGAGTAACTGCTGTGATCGTAATCTGCAATAGCGATATTGATATTTTTTACTTCAAAATTTGCTGCCAGAGGTAGGATAATAAGCTGGATAATGGGTAATGCAAACATCAATGCGAGAATCGTCTTATCTCTGAAAATTTGCCGGAACTCCTTTTGCAAAATGAAACCCAGGACTCTCATGATAGTCTGATTTTAAAGTTTTTCAGGGCAATAATCAAAAGGAGAACTGCCATACCTGTTAAAATCAGGGTTTCTTTCCAAATAAAACTGAATCCGAGTCCTTTTAGCATGACGGCTTTGATGATGATGTAATAGTAACTGGAAGGAATAATGTGAGATATAGCCTGAAATATCCATGGCATATTTTCAATGGGAAACATAAATCCCGTGAACAGGATGGTTGGCAACATCATTCCCATCATGGAAATCAGCATGGCAGTTTGTTGGGAGCTGGTTACGTTCGAAATAAGCAGCCCCAGGGACAAGCAGGTGATAATAAAAATAATGCTTTCGAAAAAAATAAGTAAGAGACTGCCCTTGATATGCACATTAAGCAGGTAAGAGGACAAAGCCAGTATAATTACAAAATTGATAATGGAAAGTACTAAATATGGAATAGCCTTGGCAATAAGTACCCTGATTGGCTTGAGAGGAGATACCAGTAATACTTCCATCGTCCCCAATTCTTTTTCTCTCACGATGGATACGGAAGTAAGCGCTGTGCACACAATCATGAATATGAGCGCGATCACGCCAGGAATAAAATTGAGCGAACCATTTTGTTCAACATTATACAGCATCTTCACCTGAGGAATAATCTGATATGATAATTGTTGCGCGGGTTTTATTTGCTGTTGGTAATTGGAAATAATAGAGGTGAGGTAACTGACCAAAATAGTCGCAGTATTGGGATCGGATCCGTCTGCAATGATCTGGATCTGCACCTTTCCAAAATGGCTCAATTCGCCGCCAAAATCATTTGGGAAAATAACGGCACATTTAATACTGCCTTCTTTGAATCTTTCCTCTATATCACGATAGTTCATTACAGGATCCTTCAGTATGAAGTAGGAACTCGTTTTTATCCTGTTAACGATTTGCTCTGTGTTATTATCATGAGCATTGTCCAATATGGTAATGCCTATATTTTTCACTTCACTGCTTAACGCAAAACCAAACAGTATGATCTGTACAACGGGCAATCCGAATAAAATAAGAAGTGTTTTTTTATCCCTGAACACGTGATAAAATTCTTTCCTGATAAAAGCGAGTAACTGCTTCATAATTAATCTCCGGTTCTTTGTGCGCGACGTGCCAGTTGATAAAATACTTCATCCATCGAATGCGTATTGAAATTCTTCCTGAGGTTTGCGGGTGAATCCAGGGCTTCTATTCTTCCGTCGACCATTACTGAAATCCGATTACAATATTCTGCCTCATCCATGTAATGCGTTGTCACAAATACCGTAATTCCATTAGCAGCGGCCTCATAAATGAGATCCCAGAATTGACGCCTTGTAAGTGGATCAACTCCGCCTGTTGGTTCGTCCAGGAAAACTATTTTTGGCCTGTGTAAGATGGCTACTGAAAAAGCAAGTTTTTGTTTCCATCCAAGTGGCAGTTCGCCAACAAGTTTTTTTGCCTCATTCGTCAATCCAAGTTTGGAAACCATCTCTTCTCCCCGTGTCCTGATCTCTGATCTCGACAGGCCATACACCCCTCCATAAAATTCAATATTCTCAAGAACCGTGAGATTTTCATACAGAGAAAATTTCTGGCTCATGTAGCCAATGCATTTTTTAATTTTTCCCTGCTGTCTGTAAACGTCGTAGCCTGCCACTGTTGCCTTACCCGAACTGGGATATGAAAGACCACAAAGCATGCGCATGGCAGTGGTTTTTCCTGCTCCGTTTGCACCCAGAAAACCAAAAATTTCCCCCTGATTTACATCAAATGTTATCTGGTCGACTGCCTTGAAGGCGCCGAATTTCTTAGTCAGGTTGTTACAGATGATGGCTTTATTGTCCATGATATTAATCAGCTCCACTTTTTTCTTTCTCCTGCATCAGGCGAATGAAACTGTCTTCAATTGACGGTTTGATAAGTTTAGATTCAAAATCCTCCGCCAGGTATTGCGCCGCAAGTTTATTTAGAGTGTTAATACCGTCCTGATCTTCTTTAAGTGTCAGATGAAGGAATTCACCGAATGCATAACAGGTTTCAACGGCAGGGTTTGACCTCAAATCCTTTAAAAGTCTGTAAATGTCTTTTGACTTAGCCGCATACAGTTGTGTAGGAAAGTTGTCAATAATATTTTGCGGAGCGTCCAGCGACATAATATTTCCATTCTGAATAAGGGCAATCCTGTCACACAAAGAAGCTTCATCCATATAAGGAGTGGAGACCAGAATACTTATTCGTTGTTCTTTCAGGCGTTTAAGCATTTCCCAGAATTCTTTTCTTGAGATCACATCAACACCGGTCGTTGGTTCATCTAAAAAAAGAACTTCAGGCTTATGTATAAGAGCGCAGCAGAGTGCCAATTTCTGTTTCATACCACCTGATAGTTTGCCGGCCGGCCGGTTGCTGAATGGTTTGATCTGCTCGTATATATCTTTGATCAGGTTATAGTTTTCTTCGATGGTGGTTTTAAAAATGGTCGCAAAAAAACTCAGGTTCTCAGCAACCGTGAGGTCCTGGTAGAGAGAGAACTTTCCAGGCATATAACCTACTTTGTTACGAATTGCCTGGTAGTCCTTTGCCGTATCCAATCCTCCGACTGTTGCCTGACCTTTGTCCGGCAACAGTACCGTGGTGAGGATTCTGAAAATGGAAGTCTTTCCTGCTCCGTCGGGCCCGATCAGGCCAAACAATTCGCCCTGCTCTACATCAAATGAAACATCATTAACCGCCTTCACTTTACCTTTGTTATAGGTCTTAAAGATGTTTTTCAATGATACAGCAGGCATACCTTATTATTTATTCCACGTTATTTCGCCGTACATACCCAGTTTCAGATATCCGTCGTTTTTAACGCTTACTTTGACGGCATACACCAGGTTGGCTCTTTCATTTTTTGTCTGAATGGTTTTGGGCGTAAACTCGGATTTATCACTTATCCAGGTAAGTGTGCCCTCTGTTTCTTTATAGCCGCCCTTTCCATCGTCTGTATATACTTTTACTTTCTGTCCGATGGTAATCTGATGTAATTGATCGCCTGTAATATAAGCGCGCAATATGATCGTAGTGAGATCGGCTATTTTATACAAAGGCTTACCCAGAACTGCTATTTCATATTGTTCCGCGTATTTGGTTAATACAGTTCCTTTAACGGGATTAATAATAACAGATTTTTTTATCTGATCATTGATTTCCCTCATTTGCACTTCCACCGTACTACTCTGCTCATTCAGTGACGAAGTGGTAGTGTGTAAAGAACTTTCCTGTGCATTTATGGTTGCCTGAAGTGTGGCTATTTTAGCGTTTTCATCATCCAGTTGTTTTTGTGAAGCGACGCCACCCTGTACAAGTTTTTCCGTCCGTTTATGATCCTGTATTGCATTTGATAATTCTGTTTTTAATGCTTCTACCTGAACATTCGCATCAGGTCTTCCGCTGAGAATGGTTTTTCTGTTTTGCACCAGTTGCAGTTTGCTTAAATGCAATTGTGTACTATCGATAAAGCCAATCAGTTGCCCTGAATCCAACTGCTGACCTTCTTCAATATTTAATTGTAATATTTTCCCGCTTGTTTCGGCAGCGACGATTGTTTCCGTGGCTTCAAAGGAACCCGAAGCATCATAGTTAGTGGTTTTTTCTTTGCAGGATATCATGATTAATAAAAACAGGAACAGAAATATAGTGTTCGTATTTTTCATTTCAATGCTTTTAGTTTCCTGAAATTGTTTTATAGTCATATAATGTCATCAATAGTTGCATTTCATGCAGAGCTTTTTGTGCGCGTGCCTCTGTTTCCTTTTCTGTGGCATTGAGAAAATCAAACAATGGACTCGTACCGGTATCATATTTTAGCTGATAACCTTCCCGGATATTTTTTCTCAGGTTTACGATTTCATCATCTTCCGAAAGTACTGCTTCCTGTTTTTCTATATTGGCAGAAGCCTGAGTCATCTGCAACCTTGTGTTAAATAAAAAGGTTTCCTCCTGAACATTTATTTTATTAAGCGACAACTGCGTCAATTGTTTTTCGTTTGAATTTTTGTAGAGTCCGCTTATATTCCAGGATGCACTCAAGCCTGCAATCCCAAGAGTTGACAGCTTGGCGTTTCCTAAATTGATCCCTGGCGTAATCAATACGGCTGCACCTATCAGACCTACTTTTGGCATGAGATTTACGTGCTGCATGTCCGACTGTGCATTTACCAGATTGCGCTGACTGTTATACAGTGACAGTTCCGGGCGAATGATCTGCATTTCGGCTAGCCGGGTACTTAGCAGCGGTTTCTGCAATATGGTTTGTTCGTTAATCTTTGCGCCAATCAGGAGCGAGAGCATCATCGTATAACCATTGCGGGTATAATTCATTTCGGTTCTTTGCTGATGCAATTTTATTTGTTCCACTCTTACTTCATCGAGATCAGTTTTATAAGCAAGACCGTTATCGTTTAATTGTTTTATGCGGTCGACATTATTGTTTAGAATCGTATCCTGTATTTCTAGTTGCTTCAATTGTTCGTCAATTAGTAATATGCCGAAATAAAGCCCGTTTACTCTTGATTTCAGGTCGTTCAGGATCACTTCAACATTCGCTTTGTCCGTTTCTGATTGCGCCTGTATGATTTTCTTTTGTGTTTTAGTGGCACCCCCATC
>DATHPV010000164.1:0-2368 GCA_035483495.1 Puia sp. | reverse complement strand
AGTTTTTTATCGAGTTGTAAAACAATCACCCGGATCGTCCACCAGGCCATATAACCCTGTATCGTATCAATTGTAAAAGTTAATAATGTATGTGCGTTAAAATGAATGGAGGAATAAGTGAGATAATAATTTATGGCATTGATAACGGGTATCACAAGAATAAACAGTGGTATATCCTTGTAAACATTCGATATTTTATTCTTTTCCCTGTTCATAAAGCAAAGATTGGGAAAAGCATCAACTAAATTCAATTATCGTTTGGATTCTCTTCTACATCAGGTTGGAATTCGCGGAGATTATCAGATGCCGCAGCTTGCCCGAGTGCCGTTCTTCCCGTTGCCAAAAATCCCTTATCGGAAACTCCAAATCCGACCGCTCCTGTTGTTGCCGGTCCTTCAAATGGAGTTTTTTGTGTCCAAAGATCCGATGCAAAATCATACTCCCAGAGGTAGGTATAGTAAACTCCGTTTTCGCCAGTAGCGACATACCCTTTATTTCCGATTACAAATGAACCTGCATTCCAACGTGCGATATTTGTATAACCATCATCATAGGAATCACTGCTGTAATTGGAAATATGACGTAGCTGTGTCCATTGCGCTGTTTCAGAGTTGGGATTGAAAGTCCAGAAATCAGTCTGCATTGTTCCGCTATCCACTCCTGTTACGATATATCCCTGGTTATTAAAAGTAAAACTTACTGCGCCGTATTTTTTATGACCGGGATAGCCAATGTTTGTCCAGGAATCAGCTGTGGGATCATAACTATAAAAGTCTGCCAGACCATCAGCGCCGTCGAAGCCGGTTCCTATATAACCACGATTTGCAATACCGAAAGCAACTGCTTCCGATCTTTTAGCGCCAGGGAATCCTGATATTGTTTTTGTCCAGACATTCGCAACCGGATCGAATTTGTAAAAATCATTCAGATAATTATTACCGTCAAAACCGGTACCACAAAATCCAAATCCGTTCACGGAAAACCCCACAGCAGAACTTCTTTCAGCACCTTGTGGCAATCCTGCAACCTGAGTCCAGCTATCCGTTGAAGGATCATATTTCCAGAAATCTCCAAATCTTTTACTAACGCCGTCCCAACCGGTTCCCAGGTAAGAGAAATTGCCAATGGTAAAACCTACGGCTTCACTTCGGCCGGTGCCATTTAAATCAGAACGTTTGACCCAGTTACCTATCTGAGTACCAGTGTCAATTTGCTGCGGATCGCAGGAGATTAAACCAGTTGAAGCTATCAGTGATAATAAGATGTAATGGAAAGATTTCATAAAAAGCGTTTTGGTGTAATCAAATTTAATATGGCTCCAAACCAATTCGATTTTTACAAAAGTTAAAAACTGTTATTTCACAAATCTTTATTGTGCGATGGAGAAGTGCATCACATCAGGTCGTGTTCGGTTAACACTAAATTATTTGTGTGTAGTTGATTGCACAAATAATCAGTGGTCAAATTTTATCTCATAAATCTGAGGCCACAATTTTCCGGTTACGTAGATTTTATTATTTAAAGAATCAAAGGCAATGCCATTGGTTTCTTCGGAATTCGGATATCTGACTCTGGCTTCAGTTTTTAATGACGAAAGATCAAGTCGTCCTACGACTTTTCCACTGGTTGTATCAATTTTAAGGATATAATCGGTCTGCCATTGATTCGCGTAAATATATCCTTTGATAAGTTCCAATTCATTGATATTCTGTACGGGGCCATTGTTATCATTCACTGAAAGGGTTTTAACAATTTTAAATGTTAAGGGATCCCGATAGTAGATGTTACTGCTGCCATTACTCATAATTAGACCGGTACCGTTGGTTGTAAGTCCCCAGCCCTCACCTTCGTAATTGAAAGAGGATAATTTTTTATAAGTATTTGCATCATAAACAAAACCAATACGTGTTGTATCTGTGAGTTGATATACGCGTTCTTTCAAAAAGACAATTCCTTCGCCGAAATATTTCTTTTTATCTATTTCAACTTTTGCATTAATACTTCCCGTTTTCAGATCTACTGGTCCGAACAATGATCTTGTGGAAGGGTAAGAATTTGTATGTCCTGTACTTTCAAACAATAAACCGTTGTGAAAAAGAAACCCTTCTGTATAAGAAGTGGTATCGTGAGGAAAAACATTTACGACTTTGAAATCAATATTCGGAGGAGTGTCATCTTGCGGATTCCGTGGAACCAATTTGTGCTCTTCATGATTCACGCATGCAACTATGAACAGCAAACCAACACTGATGCTAACGATTGCCCATGAGGATAAGTAATTTTTCAAAACTAGGTTTTGTCTTTCTTAGTTTTAAGGAGTTTCATTCTGGCATCATTGTGATCTTCTTTGGCGTAGATAATAATCTGA
>DATHPV010000163.1:0-2558 GCA_035483495.1 Puia sp. | reverse complement strand
TATAACTTCCCTTTGCTTTTTTGATGAAGATCGGTGTGCCGCCCACACTACGGAAAGCTCGCACTGGTGAATTGACTCCACCTGGAATTGTTTTTTGTGCCCTTGAGAATAATTCTGTGCTTTTTTTTATTTCCATTTTTTAAGCTTAAAGCTGAAGGCCTAAAGCCCAAAGCTTTTAAATTAAAAATTTAATTCTCACACTCTCTCACTCTCACACTCTCACACTTTCTTTAGCCCAACAAGCGAACCGCATCCCTTGCAAAATAAGTGGCAATCAGATCCGCACCTGCTCTTTTAATGGCCGTCAGTGTTTCAAGTATTGCTTTATTTTCATCAAGCCACCCCATTTTTGCTGCTGCTTTTATCATTGCATACTCACCGCTTATATTATATGCACTAACGGGAACATGCACCTGATTTTTAATTTCCCGAATAATGTCGAGATAGGCCAGGGCAGGTTTTACCATCACAATATCAGCGCCTTCATTTACATCCTGTAATGCTTCTTTTACCGCTTCGGTTCGATTGGAATAATCCATTTGATAGGTTTTTTTATCTCCAAAACCCGGCGCTGAATCCAGCGCATCGCGGAAGGGGCCATAAAAACAGGAGGCATATTTAGCGCTGTAAGCCATGATACCTGTTTTGCTGAAACCGTTATTTTCAAAAGCATTTCGAATAGCACCTATTCTCCCATCCATCATATCGCTTGGTGCAACAAAATCAGCTCCTGCTTCAGCATGACTCAAACTCATCTTCACAAGTGCTTCGACCGTTTCATCATTTACAATTTCTCCATCTTTGACGATTCCATCATGCCCGTACGATGAATAGGGATCGAGCGCTACGTCTGTCATTAGTATTATTTCGGGCACTGCATCTTTGATGGCCTGAATACTTCTCTGCATAAGTCCCTCTTTATTCCAGGCTTCCTTACCAGTGTTATCTTTCAATTCATCCTTGCATTTGATAAATATAAGCACGGATCTCAGGCCCATGGAATATAGCTCTTTCACTTCCTTAACTGTTATATCCAGACTACTTCGAAAATATCCTGGCATGGAGGATATTTCCTGATGCACCTGTTTGCCTTCATCAATAAACATAGGAACAATAAAATCAGATGCATTCAGTCTGGTCTCTGCAACCATGGACCGGATTGCCGGATTCGATCTTAATATTCTGGAACGATTATGTAAAATCATTTAATAATTATTATTAGTTTTCTATTCATAATGTGCAAACGTGGAATTTTGAGGAATATAAAAATGAAAGAATGAAATTTTAAATTGACTTTTAAATTTCTTTTTCACATTCAATACATTTTCATAATTCCACTTTTTTCACATTATAGATTAGCTCTGTATCCATTCTTTCGGATGTAAACAAACCTGTAATAGATCATCTTCTGGGCTTCCTGACAATGGTTTATAATTATATATCCATCTTGCCCGCGGAGGCAGACTCATCAGAATGCTTTCCGTTCTGCCATTGGTCTTCAGTCCGAATATTGTCCCACGATCATGAATCAGATTAAATTCCACATATCTCCCCCTGCGGATTTCCTGCCATAACTTTTCATTGTCGCCAAACGGTAACGTCATTCGTTTTGCAACAATAGGCAGATAAGCTTTCAGAAAAGCATTTCCGTTTGCACGTTGAAAAGCAAATAACTTTTCAGCCTCTTCGTTGTTTTTTGGCCGCAGGTAGTCATAAAATATTCCGCCGATACCGCGTGTTTCTTCACCACGGTGGTGATTTGAAAAATAATGATCACATTCTTTTTTATAAGAGGGGTATAAATTTTCTCCGAATGGATCAAGCGTATCTTTCAAGGTCGTATGAAAAAAATTTGCGTCCTCCTCAAAAAGGTAATAGGGAGTAAGATCCGTTCCGCCGCCAAACCAACTGTCGATCTGTTTTCCTTGTTCATCATACAATTCAAAATATCGCCAGTTGGCATGCACCGTCGGAATGTAAGGGTTCAATGGGTGCATCACAATCGACAATCCACATGCAAACCATTTGGATCCATCAATTTTCAATTGAGTTCTCATTGCATCCGATACGTTTCCAAAAACAACGGAAGAATTCACACCTCCTTTCTCAAATACATCTCCATTCTCGATAAATCTCGTTTTCCCTCCGCCCCCATCTTCTGATCTGGTCCATTTGTCTTCTTTGAATATCACTTTGCCGTCGATTTTCTCAAGTGCTTCACAAATAATATCCTGAAGTCCGTGTATAAATTCTACCCAGTCTGCGCGTAAATTGCCAACCTCAACTTTATGAATAGTTGTTTGATTCATGATTAAAGAGATGACAAAACCTGTTTTTCCTTTTTACAATGAACATGATTTTTCACCGCATCCACAAAAGCTTTTGCATGATCTACCGGAACATTCGGTAGTATACCGTGACCAAGATTTGCGATATGTCTGCCAGGTCCAAAACCATTTAGCATCTTCGTTACTTCTTTTTTTATTTCCGGGATGGGACTTAATAAACGGGCAGGATCAAAATTCCCCTGTAGTGTAATACCTGCACCTGCCAGTTTT
>DATHPV010000162.1:0-3619 GCA_035483495.1 Puia sp. | reverse complement strand
GTGAGCGATGTATTTCCCTCGATCGATATGTGGTTGTCATCATACAGACAGACCAGTTTGCCGAGGCCCAGATGTCCGGCCACAGAGGCAGCTTCATGCGATGCGCCTTCCATCATATCTCCATCGCTGCAAATAACATATATATGATAGTCAAAAAGATTAAATCCTGGTTTGTTATATCGTTCGGCAAGCCATTTTTGCGCAATTCCCATTCCCACCCCGTTCACAAAACCCTGACCCAGCGGGCCAGTGGTAGCTTCTATACCACTTAAAAGTCCGTATTCAGGATGACCTGGTGTTTTACTATGTAACTGCCTGAATTTTTTTATATCACCCAGTGTTAAATCATAACCAGTGAGATAGAGATAACTGTATTGCAGCATACACGCATGACCGGCAGATAAAATAAAACGATCCCGGTTAGGCCAGTTCGGATCCTGAGGATTGTAATTCATTATTTTCGACCAAAGTAAATGTCCCAGCGGCGCAAGTGCCATGGCTGTACCCGGATGACCGGAATTGGCTTTTTGAACGGCATCCGCTGCCAGCACTCTTACAGTATTGATACAAAGTGTTTCCAGTTCCGTAGTCATTTTTTCTGCTGTTTCCATGAGATTACTATTTATATAAATACTTCATAAACCATTCCAGTATCCGAAAATCGCCAGATGCCGGAAATGATAAATTACGACGTATAAAGTTAACTGATTCCGGAATGCTTACATTTTATTTGCGACCTCCTTAAATATATAGTTGAATTATCGAATGAGCGTACTGGTGCCTTTGAGAAAGAAAGTTTTTCCAGATGAACCATCGGTATAATGTAAGGTCCAGACATAGGTACCCGCTGGTTGCAAAACTCCGTTAATAGTTCCGTCCCATTTACGGCTCCAGTCCTTCGTTTCAAAAACCAACTGACCATAGCGATTGAATACCCTGAATTCCAAATTAACCGCCATAAAAGCATTCAGCGGATATAAAAAATCGTTTTTGCCATCACCATTCGGAGTAAATGCATTTGGCACTGCAATATAACAACTTTGTAATTTGGTAATAGGTTTTGTAAGAGTGTCATAACATCCCAAATCGTTTTTAACAACCAGGCTGACATCATAAGTTTTCCCTGCCCAGGTATCCGGGAACAAATGAGACAGAGGTGTTTGCTGACTGCTGCCAGTTCCGTCTCCAAAATTCCAAGTCCAGGAAATAATATTTCCTATAGAGAGATCAGTGAAACTGACAACGTCTTTCGGACAAACTTCCGCAGGGGACTGGAATAGAGCCTGCAATGTATTGCTCAGATTAATGGCTTCAGTTACAGTGTCGCTGCAAAATCCGTTTGAGACGATATGTTCTACGTTTTTGATGCCATATTTAGTAAATGCAACCGACGGGTCCATCGCAATGCTGTTAATTGATGAATCAATATTCCACCGCCATTGGTTAACACCATTTTCAGGAATATAATTCAAAGCAATAGTGTCGTATTTACAGCCCAGCGCTGTGTTATAACTGAAACCAGCATTCACTGTGTCGCTTGTAATAAAAGAAACGGTGGCGTTTGGGGGAGTTTGCAAATCACATGCATCAATGATTGTATTTCCGTCGCTGCCTGACACGAGTTTAATGGTAAAATTTCCAGTTGTAACTATAGGTGAATTAAGTGTAAGATCGATCGTATCGGTTAATCCGTTTATACAGTTTCCACCCGCGCTTGAAATTTTTATCGTTGAATTTCCGGAAATAATAAAATCAGATCCATCAGGCGCAATCGAACTGCACTGAATTGATTTCGAAAATACCAGGTGAACAATATTTGCAGCACAGCCAGGTGGTATCAGACTGTCAAAAGGTGTAGGTTGTAGTGGCAATACATTAAATGCTATACTGTCTCCAACATCTATCTGGTTACCGCAGTTATCCAACAAAGTATTACCATCTGTGCCGACTTGCGCTAACAGGGAATAATTACCAGGAGACAATGGTGTACTAAAATTTACGAGAACCGAATCCATATCAAATCCATTATTACAATTTATTCCGGTTGCACCTGCAACAGAAACAGGATTAGATGCCAGAATGAAATCAGAACCATCGGCAGCCAGACTGCTGCATCTCATTTGTTTATTTAAAACAACTGTTAATGATTTTCTGTCGCAACTCAAAGAAACCGTTTTTAAAATAGGCAGCAGAGGATCCGTAATACTTGCTGTTCCGCTGCCAAACGCCAATGTATAACCGCTTTGGCTTTCCGTATAGTGACTTACTAACAAAAGGTAATTGTGCCCCCGGATGAGAGTTACCAGATTGCTGAATGTAGACTCATTATCTGACGGAACAGAAGCACATTCTATAGTATTGCTGCCTCCTCTTTTTGCGCCCGTGAGTCCGTACGTCCCGGCCCAGTTTCCTGCCACAACCAGCGAAACATCCGTGTAAACATCATCCGGATTGTGGCCGGTAATATCAAATAACATCCAGTCATAATCGTCGCCCAGGTTGGCTGGAGTAATCAGAAATCCGAGGGTACCTCCTACATAACAGGTAAAAGAATACCAAAAAGGGTTGCTATCTGCATAAGCACCACATCCAGGGACTGCCAGAGTATGAGTGACCCCAATGGGAACGGTCGCCTGCCTGAATATATCAGTCCCGCAAACCGGAAATGCGGTGGATGCAAGCTGACCGGTTACGGGAAAAGTTTGCGACCAGACAGACATGGAAAAAAACAAAAAACAAAAAAGTAAAACTGTTTTCACAATATTTATATGACATCTTTTCCCACACGGACGTTGCAGTAAAATCAGAATTGATATTTCACAGCTCCTTTTATCCGATTTACTAATTTTACCACAAAAGAAGCGTTTTGAACAAAGTAACCGGCTTAATACTGCGTATTTTGAAAATAACCGGTATTACTATTTTGAGCGTCCTGATTCTGTTATTTCTTGCACCCTATTTTTTTCCGGATACCGTTGGAAAACAAATTAAAAACTGGACAAATCAATCAATTAAAGGAGAACTGAATTTCTCCAAAGCACGTCTTTCATTCTTCACGCACTTCCCTTCTCTTACACTCACCTTGTACAATGTTGACCTGAAAGGCTCGGCTCCTTTTCAGAAAGATACTTTATTATACGCCGATAAACTGGGATTTGGCGTCAACCTTGAAAAGCTGATATTCGGCCACCAGGTAAGCGTAAATAAAATATTTCTCACGGGAGCTTATATGCATGTGCTGGTAGACGAAAAGGGACAGGCAAATTATAATATTTATACTTCTGATACAAGTGTTAAACCAGAACATACGGATACCACTGCCGCTTCGTTGCTTCTTGAAAAAATCATAGTAAATGACAGTTATCTGGAATATAGTGACAAATCGATTCCAATGCTTATCCAGGCAGAGCATTTTTATTATGAAGGATCAGGTGATTTAAGTAAATCCATTTTCGATCTGGCGTCGCATATCCGGATAGATTCGCTCAATATCATTACTGATAATCATTCTTATGTAAGGAGAAAAGCCATTGATGCCAATTTAGTGACACATATCAATACAAAAACCCTGGCATTCAGTTTTGAAAACGATAATATCACGGTGAACAAACTCAACATA
>DATHPV010000161.1:0-6183 GCA_035483495.1 Puia sp. | reverse complement strand
AAGCCGGCAGGTCCGGCGGGAATGTGCGTCCGCCCACTCCTAACCAGAGTATTGCACACAATGGGCATTAAAAACCCCAGACAGCCGTCGGTCCTTCAAAAGCATTTGTACTGGTTACTGGCATAGTTGTTGAACTTTATTGACGGAGGCGGCTGCCTAAACGTTTAATTAGTCAACGTACTTCACTCACGCTTAAAACTTTTTATGAACACGAAAAAAATAACAGTCCTTGCAGCAAGCTTTGCAATGGTATTTGCTCTATTTGCTTTTACTGCCTTTAAGAATGGCTCCATCAAAGGAAAAGTAAGCCCGTCAGCTTCAGCAACGTCAGCTTACGTTATTTCGGGAATGGACACGATGAGAACAAATGTTCAAAACGGTGTTTTTGAAATTGGTCAAGTAAAACCCGGCACTTATAAACTGGTGATAGAAGCCACTGCTCCTTATAAAAATTTTGAAAAGGAAGGAGTAGTTGTTAACGAAAAGAAGGCTACTGATGTTGGAGAAATTACCCTGCAGCAATAAACTGTTTTTCTTTGGAAGTGGTTATTGATGAACACATCAATAACCATTTTCATTCATTTTAGAACATCCTGGCGGCACTTATTTTGGGTTAGAGAAGTTTATGTTCAAAAGCGTATTTCACCAGCGACGCGGTATTTTTTAACTGGAGCTTGGCAATCATATTTTTTCTGTGTGTATCGACGGTCATGGTACTCAGGAAAAGTTTGGCCGCTATTTCCTGATTGGTAAGACCGTCGGCGATCAATTTAATGATTTCCAGTTCGCGTGCAGTAAGTTGTTTTTCATTTTCTGAACTGATGTTCTTTTTTTCTGAGAAAAAGGAAAATAAATTGCGGGATATCGCGGGACTGATATATTTTTCATTCCCCATTACTTTGTTGATTGCCGTCAGCAACTCGTCCTTTCCGGTGTCCTTATTAATAAATCCGTCAGCTCCTGCTTTCAGCATTTTACTTACAATGGATACGTCGCACTGCATACTGACAACAATAATTTTAATTTCAGGGTTGCTCAGTTTTACCTGTTTGGTGGTCTCCAGGCCATTCATTACCGGCATATTGATATCCATGATAATACAGTCGATGGATTGAAGACTGATTGTCTCCGACACCTCTTTACCGTTATTAACTGCAAAAATCTCCCCGATGATTTTTTCGTTTTCCAGTATTTTAGTCAGGCCGTCGATGAACAGCTGGTGGTCGTCGGCAATGAGTAAATTAATCGGCAGTATATAATTTTCCATAGTTAAATAAAATTATAAGGTATTTCAATAAGTGTGGTCGTTCCTTTTCCCGGAATGGACTCAATAATTATTTTACCATTTAACAGTTTCGTGCGTGTCTCGAGATTCTTCAAACCATATCCTTCTCTTTGCTGGTTCACATCAAATCCCTTACCGTCGTCTTCAATGATCAGAACAATTTTATCATCCCGAAGGCCCGTTTGGAGAGAAATATTTTTTGCATCGGCATGTTTGAGAATATTATTGATCAGCTCCTGCGTTATACGGTATAGTGCCAGTTCATAGTCTTTTTGCAATCGCTTTTTGAAACCAAACACATTCAGGTCGAAATGAATGAGTTTGGTTTCGTTAATCTTGTTCACGAGTCCTTCTACCGCGTTCGTATAACCGAAATCCTCCAAAACCGTAGGACTTAAATTGATCAGCAGGTTGCGCAAATCTTTCACTACTTCCTGAATGAATTGTTCGGAACTCTGCGCCAGTGAAACTATTTCCTCCTGGCGGCTTGCACTGGCTTTCAGCTCCAGCGAGGATATGAAGAGTTTAAGGGCAGAGAGTTTAGTACCGATATCATCGTGCAGGTCGCGCGAAATACGTTTCCGTTCTTCTTCCTGTGCGTGAATAGCGGCTCTTATTTGTTCAACCTGCCTTTTTTTCAGTGAATTAATCCGGTTGCGATATAATAACAATACGCTTCCAGATACTAAAATTCCAAAAACTAAATAAGCCCAGATGGTTTTCCACCAGGGCGGACTGATATGAATTAGTATTTGCCTTTCGCCTGTTGGTCCATCCGGACTATAAGCTTTCAATCTGAATATATAGTCCCCCGGGGCCAGATTGAAATAATGTACAATCCTGTCAACACCAGACTGGCGCCAGACGGGATCGTAATTTTCAAGCATCGTATAATATCTCACAGTACCGGTAGAACGGTAATCATTTGCAGAAAATACAATACCGAAATTATTCTGATCATAACTGAGTGCAACGGTACTGGTATTTTCCGCCTGGCTAATCAGAGAACTATCTTTTCCCATCGACCCGGACTTGTTGCTGAGAAAAAAATCTGTTACAACCAGTTTCATCGGATCCATATTCAGGAAGAGCTCATCCGGATTGAAATAATAAAAGCCGTCACTTTTTCCGGCGAGTATCCGGTTATCCGCCATCCTGCAAAAAGCACCGATGTATAATTCTTCCGGTCTGATGCCATATTTTTTACCCATGACAAATAAACCGTTTCTTTCACTGTTTACCTTGACGATAGCCGAGCGAGTGGTCAGCCATAAATTGCCCTCCCGGTCTTCTGAAATGGCTGTTGCCATTTCATTATTGATATCTGTCTGTGAATCAAAAAAGGCAGTAAACTTATCCTCTTTTTTATTGTATCTGAACAAACCATCATTTGTACAGACCCAGAAAACGCCTTCATGATCTACATAAAATTTTCTGGCGGTTTTGCCTGGCAGATAGTTATGGAATTTTCCCGTGCCAGTTTCGTATTTCCAGGTCCCTTCACTTCCCTGAAATGTTCCCAGCCAGATATTTTGTTCGTGATCTTCAAAAACAGCAGGTACATTATTCGACCCGATACCCGAAGAATCGACCTGTTCAGGAAGCCATTGTTTAACAGTGCCATCAACCAAATTATACCTGATGAGCCCGGCTCCCAGTGTTCCCAGCCAGAGATTTTGATTACTGTCTTTTAAGATACATGCAACAATGAAATCCGTTATAGCCGGATTCTTTGTGAAAATCAAACGGGAAAATTTTTGGGTAATCGTATTCAGTATCTGAACACCATGAAAAGTACCTACCCAGATGGTATCCCGCCCTTCTTCTTTAAAAAGGGCACCAACCGAATCAGTCTGAATGCTGAATGGGTCACCGGGATCATGTTTGAACCGTCGTTTCAATAAAAGGTTTTGGTCATACTGTAATAAGCCGCCATCAAAGGTTGACACCCATATTTCTGTTTTATCCTGCATGATTGCGAATACCGGAAATCCTGTATAAATCGTATTGAAAGCTTTTGTAACCGGATCAGCTTTGTATAATAAATTACTTAATTCTGATGCCACCCACAACGTACCATCGCGACTGATAAATCCTTTAAAACTTGTACTGTCGGGAAAGCCGTTCCCATTATTATACCTGGTGATTTTGTTCGTGCGCGGATCATACCGGATAAGACCTTCCAGATCAGTTCCCATCCACAAAGCGCCGGATTTGTCCTTATTAAGAAAAGTAATTCCATTTGTTTTATTTCCTGATTTTAATGCGGGATCACCTGGCTTATCCGGATGTTTCGGGGCAAATAAAAATCTCTCGAAACTTCCTTTTTCACGATTCATTTTGTGAAGGGCTTCTTCGTTTGTACCAACCCAGAAATTGCCCTGACCATCTTCGTATATCGCCCTTATCTTATTATTCAGAAGACTGTTATTATCTGCAGAATCATACATGAATCGTGTAAAGCTCCCATCTGCATTCATTCTGTTAAGTCCGCCTTTATTCATATCTGCCCAGGGAAATCCGGTACCAATCCAGAGCTGATTTTTTTTGTCTTCATAAATCACTTCGACAATATCATCACTAAGGCTTTTCGGATTGGAGGGATCATTTACATATCGAATAAATTTCCCGGTTTTTTCATCGAGCATTTCAAGACCCTGAAAAGTCCCGATCCAGACATTCCCCCTGTGATCTTCAAAAATGCTAAGGACGCCCTGAAATCCGGTGATACCAGCTCCTACATTTTTGTAATGTGTAAAAACTCCTGTTCGCGGATCGAATTTGTCCAGGCTTTTTCCGCCAATCCATATCATACCCTGTTTATCGGCATAAACTGTTTCAATCAACTTAAATCCGAGAGAATTTGGATTGTTATTGTCCTGTTTGAAACTGGTGAGTGTATTTCCATCGTAACGATAAAGACAATCTGCACCGTTGCCAGCGAACCACATGATCCCATTTGGATCCTGGGTAATGGCATTAATCTTTCCCAGACTGGTTCCGGTGAGGCTATCCAAATTGCTGAAAAGAATCGTTTCATGCTGCGCCATCGCAGGCCGGTACACGATCAGCATTAAAATAAAAATGAACGAATGAAATTTACTTTTCATGATTGAATAGCAATCGTACTGTTCCGGAACTGATTTGATATTATTGAATATACGTTTATTAAATTTTAAAAAACTGTGCTTTAAAAAAAGAAAAAAGGTCCCCGGAAGGACCACTCTTCTTTAACCTTCAAATATGATTCTTAATAAAAACCCTTTCAATACAAAATTCCAGGTATATTTTATATACCCGTTTTGGTGTATATAGACTTCTCAAAAATATATTTTTCCGATCTTAGCTCTGAGCACCATGGATATTACCTAATTTGGAATTGGACGTCATCGTTTTATTTCAAACACTATGATCCCACCCCGTTTCATACTGCTATTGTTTCTTAGTTTTTTTTTATGCCTTTCATTATTTTCCCAGCGAATATTTAAAGGTCTGATCACGGGAAGAAGCGGTCAACCGGTAGCCGGTGCGTCCATTATAAACAGCACTACAAAAAAAGGGACCGTTTCGGATTCTTCCGGTAATTTTTCCATCGATGCTGTGCAGGGTGCCGTATTGGAAATTTCCTGTGTAGGATACCTTAGTCAGCGGTTCACTGTAAAAAATGAATCTTACATTTTGTTACAACTTTCAGAATCGCAGAATAACCTGAATGAAGTGGTTCGCATTGGTTATGGAACTACGACGAGAAAAGACATTACGGGTGCGGTGTCTGGCGTTTCGGCCAGTCAGTTTAATCTTGGCGTCATCACCAATCCCATGCAGGAAATAGAGGGAAAGGTTGCAGGCGTTGTAATTGTACAGCCTGGTGGTGATCCCAATGGAGATTATATCGTTCGGATAAGAGGTGCTACTTCCCTCACAGGCCAGCCTCCCCTATTAGTAATCGATGGTGTTGCGGTGGATAGTTTTCAAATAGCTGTTAACACATTAAATCCCGCCGATATAGAATCGTTTACGATTTTAAAAGATGCTTCCTCTGCTGCCATTTATGGATCACGCGGCGCCAACGGAGTAATCCTGATTACGACGAAAAGAGGAAGAGTGGGAAAAACATCGGTGGAATATGATGGGTTTGTATCGCAGGAAAATGTTTCCCACGAATTAGACGCCCTGAATGCGGATGAATGGCGGAAGGCCACTGCGGGAGATTCCAGTAGCAGAGGTCTTGACCTTGGTGCGAACACCGACTGGCAGAAAGCCATCACACGATCAGCTTTTACACAAACTCATAATCTGTCCATCAGCGGGGGTACTCATGAATTAAATTATCGCGGATCGATTGGTTATACCGACCAGCAGGGCATTGTGATCAATACGGGAAAGACAATGGTCACCGCCCGTCTTAATATAGATCAGAAAAGTCTGGGTGACAAACTTGACATCCGGTATGGTATCAGCGGTACCGTTAACAATCGCGATTTACTACCCGATCAGAATTCAACAAACCAGCAGGTTAGCGGTGGCTCCCATATTTTCTATTACGCCAACAATATCATGTTGCCGGTATGGCCGGAGTATAATTCCGACGGCTCTTATTTTCAGCCTCCTTCGAGTGGTCCGGGTGTAGCCAGCCCATTATTCATTCTGAATGGAATTTACAGTAAACTAAAAGAGAATTTTTTCCAGGGATCAGTCAGGGCGGACTATGAAATAGTAAAAAATTTGCGCGCAGGTGTGCTGGGAGCTTTATCGGAAGGAGATAATACGTATAACTTCTTTGCTCCGGCTGCAACAGGGCTTCCGTCGTATGCGACAAAGTCCAATACGAATAAGGAGGATTTTACCGGTGATATCCATGGCAACTATCAGAAAAATTTCGGCAAACAATCGATCGA
>DATHPV010000160.1:0-3289 GCA_035483495.1 Puia sp. | reverse complement strand
CAGGCTATAATAGTTTGAGCCCGAATATTGGTATCGAGTTCAGAAGTTTCAATATGGATTTTACTACCAATCCAACACAGACATATTTAAAAACGAATCCAAATTATAATTCGCATTACTATCTGTTAGGCCAACTGGTATTCTATCATCAGGACTTCTTCAAAACGAACTACTTTTTTGGTTTCGGAAGAACAGAGGATATTCCGATGGGGTATACTTATTCCGGAAGTTTCGGAGTTGAAAACTGGATGGGTATGAACAGGAGTTATACAGCCATCCAGGCTCAAAAGTATTGGTTCCTCGGGAAAAACCTGATCAGTTCGAATATCGGATTTGGGGGATTCTGGCATAACCAGCAATCGCAGGATGCAGTTTTACACATTACGGCGGACTATTACAGTAATTTATTTCCTTTTCACGGCCATGGTCCAAAGATTCGGGAATTCTTACACGCCGATTATATCGTTGCCTTCGACACCGTTTTATATAAGCCAGTTAATATTAATAAAGAGAATGGAATTTTTGGTTACCGGAATACGCAGTTTAATAATTATCAACGACTCAATGTAAGCGCACAGACAAACTATTATAGTCCTATCAGTATTTATGGATTCAAATTTAATTTCTATTTGTTATTACAGGCTTCCCTGCTCACGTCTCAAAAAGAATCGCTTACGAAAAGTCCGTTTTACTCTGGCTTCACATTAGGCTGCCAGATAAGAAATGAAAACCTTTCGTTTAATACTTTACAGATTTCAGCAAGTTATCAGCCGATCGTTGTCCACGGTCCGATTGCCGCCTACGGACCGAGCAGCATTTTCGTATCAATTACATCTGTAACAGCCTTTAACTTCCCGATCTTCGCCCTCACGCAACCAACGCTGATACAATACAGGTAGAGCAAGTATGGGAGTATGGAAGTATGGGAGTGTGGGAGTGAGAACTTAATACTTTATCATTCCAATAATTAAATTTATTACTAGTTACAAGTTTCATATTCCCATACTCCCATACTTCCATACTTGCCTCATTCTTCTTTTTCCTGCAACGGATCATTGTCTGATTTGCTCATTTTTATCTGGGGATTTTCGGCGTTGCCGGTAATGTGAATTGGGATGCCAATGATTCCTAACGGAGGCAGACCTATTCGCATTTTAAAATTTACTTTATTGTCAAAAGAAGTTTGTCCCTCAAATCTTATGCGCATTCCACCTGTTTTGAATTTTGTTCTCTCAATAGTAATGAGATTATTTTTAATGGAGGATTTAATGTCAATCTTAGAAAGGTCCGGATCAGTTAATTCAGTCTTTCCTGATTCCTTACTCACTGTATTAAATAATTTCCATCCGTTAAATTTTACGTTTTTAACGCTCAGCACGCCTCCGCCGGTGAGCGAAGGATAAATAGGATACATGTTTTCGTTTAATTTACCACTGAGAGAATAGTCGATGGAAATGATTCCGGATGCATGTTGCGCGGAGCTGGCAAGATCGTGAAACAGTTTTATTTGCCGGTATGCTTTCTGTACATCAAATTCTTTTGCCACCAGATGATATTCAAACTTTGCACGTGAGGTACTGATGCTGCTGTATTTTCCTTTCATAGAAACCTGGCAGCCTATCAGACTAAAACCTGTTTCATCCAATTCAATTTCACTATTTCGCAGATTCATTCCGCTTTCGAAATTTTGCAGAACCATATCGTTATAAGTTAACTGGTCTGCGGTTGCTTTCACCGTTAAATCAAGGTTCGACGGAATCATGATTACACCTGCTGATGGTTGATTTTCCGGTGTAGACGCAGTCGTTCCTGCATTTACTTCAAATTCGTTCAGATCTATATTTTTTGCTTTGAGATTGAGATTTGCTTTCAATATTTCATTTTTACTCAATACAAAATTGATGACGTTTTCAGCAAAGCCGTCCAGCTGAATATCCGATTTGCCATATTGTGCTTTAAACGTCTCGAACCACATTTTATCCTGATCAAACCTGAAATGACCCTGATTTAACAGGAATGGTTTCGGATACATTTCATAAGATATCTGAATATCTTTTACATCAAGCGTTCCGGAATTCTTTAAAAGATCGAAGCGTCTTGATTCAGCATCGCTTTGTTTTCCTTTAAAATCGGCTTGAGCGCGGATAAAGCCGGTTATTCCCATATTCTGAATTGCAAAAACCTTGTATATCCTGCCGAGGTCAATTTCACCATTAAGCGTGATGTCGTAGTTCAGGTCTTCAAAATTTTTAAATCTGCCTTTAACATAAAAATGTTTTCCTTCAAAATCAAAACTGGCCGGGTCAACTGAAAATTCCAGGCTTTGTAAATCACTGTTTTTATCAACGGCATTCACTTCTATATTTATTTTTTCTATTGGATGCGGATAATATTTGGTTTGAATAAATCCATTCTTCAGTGAAAAACTGGCGTTTGTTTTTGGAAAAATATGATGGTCTGGCGCATATTTTCCATTATCCTGAATATCGAACTGCAATAATCCCGACAGGGACAAACTGTCCAGTGGATATATTTTTTCTATGTCAGCCAGATTCACTGATCCTTTAACGCGTACATCCATCGGAAAATCAGCTGATGCATGCACGATTGCCTTTCCCTGTATAAAATCATTCATAGCTGTCGCATACAATGAATCTATCTTGAAAAAGGCATGTTTGTAATTTGAATCCGGACATTCTGCCTTCATATCTATAAAAATATTTTGAAGGGGCTGAGAAAGCTGGTTGTATTTGATGTATCCGTTTTTCAGTGAACATTGTAATGTAAAAATGGGAATGCTGGCGATTACTGTGTCTTTTCTTCTAAATGAAGATTGAATTATTTTTCTGGCAAACCTGCCATTACACGTAAGGTGCATATTAATCTCACCTTTTATATCAAACCCGCTTAGCCCCAGCGATTTTTTCAAATTCTGCAAGTTCAATAGCGCTTCAGCATTCATATTGATTCGTGGTTCGGTAAACCCGCGACTTTCTGCCTGTAAATGAAAGGATTCCTTTTCCATGGAAAATCTAAAATCATCAACTTTTATATGCAGTTTCTCAGGATCCAATGCAGGAAGGTCGAGTTCGGCGGATAAGTTGAGTCCTCCTATGGGCATTTCGGCATTTTGATAGGAAATGAACCCATCCCTGATGGCCAGGTTTACACCCAAATCAGGTTTTTCATTCGCAGATACAATATATTTTCCGTTGAGAGAACCCGATATGTCTACTTTGCCTTTAACAGTTGTTTTGCTAAGCCAGTTAAGATACTCCGGTGGTAAGAT
>DATHPV010000159.1:0-3202 GCA_035483495.1 Puia sp. | reverse complement strand
ATTATTACTCCATTTGAAATCCTCATTGAAAAAAGTGAAAAAGAAGTATTTGCATATTTGCCAGAATATGGATCATTAAATGGTGCAATCGTTGAATTATTTACAAGCTCAGATTTCAAAATTGATGATAGAATTAAGGATTGGGCACTATCAAATAATTGCTTTTATAGTTTTTGCAGTATTGAAAGTTTTTTAGAATACGATGTCGTTTATTTTAGAGAAATATTAAAAGATTGGAAAATTTCTTAAAAATTGGCGATATGAAAGAAGAAATAAAGTATTTAGAATTAAAGACTGTAAATCCTGATAATGACCCATCCTATCTTATTAAATCTCATTCTGTTACAAAAAAAAGTTCGCAAAACGCGTACTTTTCGGGGTACTTTGAAGTGGGTTCAGCAACTCCGTAGCCGTTCTTAAAAAAACTCAGCACCTTAGAAAAAGCTCTCAGCCATCTGGAAAAATTAAAAGAAATGAAATCTCAAATGATCAGAATAACTTTCATATTCATTAGTGAGTCTGCGTTCGAAAAAAATATACTGAATCATGAGTTTTTTAAAAAAGAGTACTTCCCGTATTTTAAAACAAATTGATTAAGTTCGTTCTACTTCTATTTTCCCGAATTTGGGAAATTAATTCCCGGCCCGAAAAAACACTCGTACGCTTGAAGTTTCCTGCCTTTATTCCAGCCCTTAGAGACGACAAAAGCTTCATCGCCATTTACAGGGAACTTCTCTATTGTTGAAATGTGTCAGGGATGTCAAATCAGAGTCCAATTTGCAAATGCATCACGAATAATATAATGGCAAAATAATAATTTGCATTATCCTGATAGAAATGTACATCGAATTCCCATGGATCAGCAGATATGGTTTTGCTGACTTTAATTTCACCAATTTGTACACCATTTAAGTAAAGTTTTCCCATGGTTCTTCTAAACAGCCCAATGCTGAGAGTAAAATCTCCTTCGTTATTTCGAAGCCCATAGTTTAGTCCTTTTCTGAAAAGGTCAAATTTTCTCTCCTGATCACAGCGTTGAATTTCCATTTTTTGCCATAAGAAAAAACTGTAGGTCACTGTTTCCAAAACTAGTACATTATCAATGTAAAACTGAGATCGGTTACCAATCAACCAAACAGTTTTCTGGATTATTTTAATAAACTTCTTACCCTGATAAAAAACGGTGTAATTATATTTTAAATCCTCGATAATTTGATATTCCATTGTATTACACGTATTGTAAGCTGAAAAAGAAGTTTATTTATTTTGAACCGGGAATTTAATTGATTACTTATCGTCGATAGTATGTTTGATATTAAATTTTGCGTCTAATTTGTCAACCAATTCCTTTTCAAATACACCGGTAAGTTCTGTCAACATTTTATTCGACACTTATCGGCAGAGGATTTGTTCTGTATAATTCTAGTCCCGTCCGGTTTCTGAGAAAAAAGTACGCAAAACGCGTACTATTTGGGGTATTTTGAGGAGACTTACCAACCATGTGCCTGTTCTTCGAAAAGGAGGCGTTGCCTTGGAAAAAGCCCTCAGCCTATGTTTACATCATAATCCATCCCTGCACAATAAAAGTCAATGAAGCGTCTTTAATAAAATCAAAGAGGCTAGTCGATTCTGTTGCGTTTTTATTGGTCAGCTCGATGAAGTCAACGATTGGATTACTTAATCTCGTCATATTCAGATTAAAATGAAACCGTCTGACGGTTGGTCCGGTGTTCAAATATTTTATTTCAACGAGATAAGTCAGCGTGGTGGTATCAGTACTTGCCATTCCGCCGGGAATTATATCCGGATATAAAATGCCAAGCTTACAAAGGGTGTAGAGAACTGAATCTGAATCAAGGGTTCTGAATACCTTTTGACCAAAATGAAAATAATATTTATCAGTTTGGATTATAAGGCCAGAATACTGGGTGTGTGGCTGAAGGAAATATTTTTCCCTGAATAATTGCACAGTCCACGTTTTCTCCAGACCGCGCTGGTTGCTTACAGAATCTGTTTTGGAATTTTTTTGCGCAGATAAATAATTTACTGTGTATATCAGGATAATCAAAGTCAGAAACTTTTTCACAAGGACAATGTAATGATTATTTTTTTTTCTTATGACCCATCCTATCTTATTAAATCTCATTCCGTTACAAAAAAAAGTACGCAAAACGCGTACTTTTTGGGGTATTTTGAGGTGAGTGAACCACTCGCGCGGCCGGTCCGGTGCAACACCATTCTGGAATCGATAAACCCCAGTATCCTTCATTACTACTGTAACACGATCTGTGTTTTTACAAGTGGCGGAATAGGCTTTCCACCTCCAAGTGTTATTCTCTGTTGAACAACTTGGATAAATAGTTCATTGAATGCGTTTGCGTTAATTTCAACTCCTCCTGGCAAGTTGAAAACAAACATATACAAGCCGGGAGACAATTCAGTAAATCCTTGTCCATTGACTCCTTTGCCAAAGGCGCAGGGAACGTCTTGGCATCGGTCTGCACCGTAACACAATCTAACACCTGCGGCAAAGTTGATCGTACCTAGATGGGATACCGGCACTCCTTTTTCATCTGCAACACTGAGTACGACGGTTCTTTGGATAAATAGGGATCCGTTACTGTTATTGGTTACAGTAGGATACGCAACGCCACTAACTGTCCAGGATTGAGCCTTGCTGAGTGATACAAATCCTATCAGCATGGAGAAAATAAATAGCTTTTTCATTTTTGAATGATTTAATGTGAAAAATTGATTTCAGATAAATCTAGCCTACTGAATGCGCTGTCCCTAATTGAAAACGCAGGGATAATTATTTGTGAATGCGATTATCGCCACAGTCGCTGCTCGCTTAAAACCAACATCAGATTTATTGCAAATCCATTTACATTCCATCATGTTTAAAGTAAAATCTGCAATTCTTTCTAATCTGTTAGAGCATATTCCGCAAGTTTTGACTGGAAGGAGATTTCGACTTTCTTTCCGCTCCAACCTCAAAAAACAAAACGTACAAACCCTCATTCTTTTCCACACAACCCCAAAAATTTCCCCACCAATTATTTTTTCTTATAACTTTAGCCTACACAAAAACACTTAGCTTAGTTTCAAAACCCGCCACGACACCGTGCCTGAATCACCGGACCATATTACTCCTGAATCCGAAAACGAGCGCACAAAACCCGCTTCCTCCCCGGCGTCCGCA
>DATHPV010000158.1:0-3348 GCA_035483495.1 Puia sp. | reverse complement strand
TCAGTTAATTCAGGAAATCCGAAGTGGCAGCTTGGGCAATTCAAACCTGCATCGTTGATGATCGTTTTTATTTCAGAAGGTTTTAATTTTGTGAGCGGACCAAAGCCGATATCTGCATATCCCTGTGGTGAACACATCTCTACTAACTTGTATCCATAACCTGCCATCATTTTCAATGTTCCCGGAAAATCTTTGGCGAGTATATCTCTGATCGGGAAAGTCTGGAATCCCACGGGTATATCGAGCCATTCCGGGAGTTTGTTTGCAAAGACAGAACCTGGCAACTGTGAAAACAGGATAGCAGCGCCCAAACCACTCGCACCGTGTTTTAGAAATGATCTTCTGTTTGTTTTTTTCATGTCATGAATATTTTAAAAGAGCCCAAGTGAAATCAAATGGATGCAGGATCCCATCCCTGCCTGTATTCCCTGTCCAAATATTTATTAGCTTCAGGAACATTTGTGATTTTATAATTTACCGGATCATATTTCAATAAATGCCCTGACCGGAGTGCAACGGAATACAAATTAATAGCTTCGGTTATATATTCTGCTTCTCTGAAATTTCCTGCATATTGTTTACCCGTTTTACAGGCATCAATAAAGAGAGATAATGCAGCCGTTGTTTGCTCCACCTGGGTTCTTTTGTCAGCAGTCGCAACTGAGGGGTTGTCCATTTTTTTACCAGAAATGATCTGGGGGCTTTGCACATTAAATCCTGCAAGAATTTTCCCCTGTTCTCCTACGAACATCATGCCCTCGGCTGGCAGTTCCTTATTGGCGTCTAACAATTCTGCCGGCACGGCAGGCCGCATACCACCATCGTACCAGCAAAGATCAACAGCTGGTCTGGATCCATTAGCGGGATATTTAAAGCGAACTGAGCTCGCCATCGGGAATGAAAAATCATTTTTAATTTGAAAGGGAACCGGATCGTGCATTCCGCATACATGACTTAAATTAGGCTCGATAACAGTGGGTCCCTGTAATTTCAATGCGTTAAATACAGTCCATAAACTATAATGCCCCATATCTGCCATCGACCCTCCGCCGAAGTCATACCAGCCTCTGAAAACCATATTTGTGTAATTCGGTGAATAAGGGCGATTGGCTTCAGGTCCCAGCCAGAGATCCCAGTCAAGCCCATTAGGAACGGGTGGCGTATCAGTTGGCAGTGTTGGATATTGAGGCCATACCGGGCGATTTGTCCAGTTATGAACTTCCGTCAATGTTCCAATTGCTCCTGCATTTATCCAGGACATAACGGTATCCATTGAACCATTTGAATCCCATGGAATAAGGTGTGTTATTACATTGCTCGAACGGGCCATCGCGATTACCTTCTTACCTTCCAACAGGCGGTTGGAAAGTGGTTTATGTACAAGTACATGTTTTCCTTTTTTCATTGCAGCAATAGAGAGAATTCCATGAAGATGATCAGGAGTCATAATTTTAACAGCATTCAGATCCTTTTCTTTCTCCAGCAACTCACGGGCATCAGCATACGAAGTGCAGCCGCTATATTTTAATTCGGGGTGAACATTCGCGTAGTAGTTGTCAACGATGGATTTTCCATTATCCCTTCCACCCGGAATGGAATTATCACCACCCGGTTCCCAGTCTGGTTTTTGAATGGTTTTCCGTATTTCATTTTTAAGCCAGTCTTTCGCCCAGTCTTTGTATCCAATGGCTTCTTTATTAGGGTCGCACACGGCAACCACTTGAAATTGAGTATTTGCCAGAAGCGGCAAAAGTTCCCTGATTCCCTGTGTTCCAATACCGATATAAGCCAGTGTTATTTTATCGCTGGGAGCTATAAAGTTTTTTCCACCCATGACGTGCCGCGGAAGGATGGTGAAAGTCAACGCCGAAGCTGCCATGGTTTCGACAAATTTCCTGCGGTTTATTGTAGAAACTTTTACGGAGGGGTCTGAAGATGTGGAATTGTTTAAGTCAGGTGAAACGACTGATTTCGGAGCTTCTTTTTTCATATAGCAATTTTTAAAATTCAAGGCGGGCTATTAAAAATACTGCATTTTTAACAATAGTGTCCAGCCTTGACAGGGCAGTGTTTTATACGTATATTACACGTCTGACTGCCAGTTAACCCCATATGAAATTGTCCGGTGTTATGATGTCGCTTTGCAAGAGGTTATATACTTTCCCGTTTTGCTTTTTTCTGGTTTTCTTCATTCACAATCAGACATATTGCCAGAATTATATTTTTGCCCAGTTAAACGGATCCCCCATGAATACAACCGGATGGAACCTGCAGGGGGATGCCAGGATTGGAAATTTGGTAAATACAGACTTTTCGGAATTAGTTCTTTGTTCCAATGGTCTGAATTTGAGCGGTGCTGCCTTTTACAATCAGCCTATAAACCTTGGGATGTGTAATAAATGGATAGCAGAATTTGATTTTCGAATGAACGATGGGGACGGCGCAGACGGACTTGCGTTTTGTTTTCTGGATGTTTCCCCGGTGGGTTTTGTGTTTGGTGGTGGATTAGGAATTCCTGATGCGGCCAATGGATTAAAAGTATGTTTTGATACCTGGAATAACTGTATACCTTTTGATCCAGGCACGGTGCACCTGGATATGCCCAAGATAGAGATCCGATGGGGCGTAGGTTATAACGACAACGAGTTTCCGACAAATCCTATCGTTGGTGAATGTTTGGACTATATGCCCACGAGGACCAATCACGACGGAAAAATTTCCTTTATTCGGTCAGCAGATTATAACCACGCCAAGATCACTTATGATAGCGGCAATATAAGTGTGTATGTAAATGATACTTTGTATTTAACCGGTTATCAGACTTTTAATTTTACAGGTTATCTGGGATTTACAGCGAGTACGGGTGGCTATTCGGATAATCATTCCATAAAGAATGTTATGATATACACGCAGATGCCGCCATCTTTTGCAGGAGCTAATCAAAGTTTCTGTCCACACGACACTATTCAGGTAGGAGGTCCTCCCACACCAACTTATTTATATTCCTGGTATCCGTCTTTTGGATTGAATGATACAAATGTTTCTGCTCCGCATATACATTTGCCAAACGATTCCGTCAATTCCATCTATTATAAATACTTTGTAAAAACTTCATTCAGTAATAATCCGGGATGTGCTTCAACGGATAGTGTGATTCTTCGGGTGTATCCAAATCCTGCAGTTCACTTTGTTACTCCTGAGATCTGTCTTACAGATGCCATCGCCCAGTTTTATGACAGTACGTACACAGGTGACAGTACAACGTTGCCATTTTCATACAATTGGAATTTTGGCGATCCGAATGCGTTACCAGGGAATCCAAATAGTTCAAATTCCCAAAATCCAACG
>DATHPV010000157.1:0-8298 GCA_035483495.1 Puia sp. | reverse complement strand
ATGGTAAGATGGATTTACGGAGCAAACGTTGGCGACGTTTCGGAATCCTTTCCAATAGGCGATAAATATGTGGTTGCCATGGTAACTGAAATAAACCATAAGGGAACCATGAGCCTGGGCAAAGTAAGACCCCTCATAGAGCCTATATTAAGGAATCAGAAAAAAACGGAACTTATTTCGGCGAAAATCGGGAATGCAGCAACACTCGAATCGGTGTCTTCTGCCGTTGGCCAAACGATCAGTAAAGCCGATAGCCTACAATTCTCATCGCCCTATATTCCAAATGTTGGTCTCGAACAAAAAGTTGTGGGATATACTTTTGATAAGCAATTGCTGGGGAAACCTGTTTCTCAACCTGTGGGAGGAAATGAAGGTGTTTTTGTTTTGAAAGTCGACAACGTTAGCGCAAAAGCAAATTATAGTGTGGATATTGAGCAGTCAAGGCAATCAATATTACAATCTCAGGAAAGTCAAATTCAGAGAGCCGGGACGGACGCACTTAAGAAAAAAGCCAAAATAGAAGACGACCGCGGTAAATTCCTTTAAAAGGCTTAAGGCCGAACGCTTAAAGCTTAAGGCTTAAGGCGGAAAGCTTAAAGCCTTAAGCTAAAGGCGAAAAGTTTTGTTAATAAAAAATGTTTGAGCATCCGTCATTCAACGGATGCTCTTTTTTTACAATAGTGCTATTTTTTGAGTTTTAAATCGGTTTTTAGCCTTAAGCTTTAAGCGTTCAGCCTTAAGCCTTCCGCCTTACGCCTTTAGCCTTCCACCTTAAGCCTTCAGCTTTGCCCTTACGCTTCAAGCTTAAAACGTACCTTTGTAATCTGATCTATGGAAGAAGAAATAATAAATAAGGTAAGTCAGAGTTCGTTGTACACAATAGATCTGGAGCAATTTTTCCCAACAGAAAACATCCGGATCTTCGATTTAAAACCTTTTCTTTTTATGGAGCTGATTTTAAAGGAAAAGGATTTTCGCGCTTCATTATTGTCTACAGACTGGTCAGTTTATAAAGACGAAATTGTCGGAGTCTATTGTTCAGCCGATGCTGTAATTCCGGTTTGGGCCTACATGCTCGTCACCAGTTATCTGCAGCCTTTTGCGAAGGAAGTAATTATGGGCAGTGAAATGGAAGTGTTACGGCAGATATTAACAAAAAAGATACAGGCCATTAATCCGGAGGAATACGCAGACAAGAGAATAGTAGTAAAAGGATGTGGTGACCGACCGGTGGGTGACTTTGCTTATCTGGAAATTACCAAACTCCTCAGACCAGTGGTGAAATCCATCATGTATGGTGAACCGTGCAGTACGGTTCCGATTTATAAGGCGCAAAGCGTAAAGCCAAAGGCATAAAGCTGATTTGATTCTTCAATATTTCTTAAGAGAAATATTTTCCCATTTTACATGTAAGTCATCTTTTTAGATATTCAGCTTTTAGCGTTAAGCTTTACGCCTTAAGCCTTCAAAAGGGTATGCCTCAGAATAAGTGTTGCAACTGAAAAATAGATAACTAGGCCAGTAACATCTACAAGTGTTGCAACAAACGGAGCGGAAGATGCTGCAGGATCAGCACCCAATTTTTTAAGTATGATTGGCAACATTGAACCTGAAAGAGTTCCCCACAAAACCACGCCAAGCAATGAAAACGCAACTGTAAAAGCAACCAGCAATGAATGCTCTCCATAGTCATAAAAATGAAAATACTGCCAAAGGAAAATTCTGAAAAATCCTACAAGGCCCAGAATAGAACCTAAAACAATTCCTGATAAAACTTCTTTGCGCATCACATACCACCAGCTTTTAAAATTTATTTCCCCGAGTGCCATTGCCCTGATAATGATGGATGAGGCTTGTGACCCGGAGTTGCCGCCGCTTGATATGATCAGTGGAATAAACAAGGCAAGTACAACCGCTTTACTAATTTCTCCTTCGAAGTGACCCATGGCAGTGGCAGTCAGCATTTCGCCAAGGAAAAGGATAACCAACCATCCTGCACGCTTCTTCATCAAATGTCCAAATGAAATAGTCGTATAAGGTTCTTCCAAAGCCTCAGATCCCCCAATTCTTTGTATCTCTCTCGTATTTTCTTTTTCCGCCAGTCTTAACACATCATCCGATGTTACAATACCAAGTAAAACACCGGCCTCGTTAATTACAGGAAGGGCAAAGCGGCTGTTATTTTTAAATGTGGCAATGGTTTCAGTTTGTGCATCATTTACTGAAAGAGCAATGAACTGGTGATCCATTAATTTTTCTACCGGAGTGGCAGGGTCTACCACTAAAAATTCTTTTATATTAATGTCATCAATTAAAACGCCTTTATCATCTACTACGAAAAGAAAATTCAGCGTCTCAGCTGCCTGCCCTCGCTGACGAATTATATCCAACACCTGTTGAACGGTATCTTCTCTTTTTATTGCACAATAATCCGGTGTCATTAGCCGGCCAACTGAACCTTCCGGATATCCGAGCAGCTTCAACGTCTCAGCCCGGGTTTCGGGAGCGAGTATTTTCAAAAGTTCTTTCACCGCATTGCCTGGCAACAGACCCAGGAATGCGGTTCTGTCGTCAGGCTGTAATGCATTTAATAGTTCTGCAGCTTTTTCATCGGGAAGCGATTTGATTATAATTTCCTGTTTTTTCTTTCTCAGGAACTTAAACACCCTTGCAGCATGTTTTATATCAAGATGCTGAAACAGTTTGCCGGCAAACTTTGTATACTTGTTTGTGAATTCAATGATATCACGCGGAGAAAGTTTATTCAGCTTTACGAACTCCGTAATCTTATTATTCTGTAAAAGGTTTTTGATATCGTTTAAATTCGGCATGGACTATTGATTGATTATGCAAAGTTCCGGAATTCGGAATATAATTTGCAGGTCTCCGTTATATTTCGAAAATATCGCCCTGTCTCCTGCTTGAATCGCTGCCTACAGCTGAATGTGTTCCCGTACCGTGAAATTTGTAGACATGACTGTTTTTGTTATTTGTGATTTCAGTTATTATAGATTTCCAGCTTAGATCAGGACCTTCGCAAAAAAGGATTTCATTTGCTTCCATTTGATTTTTGACAACGAATATTTTTTTCTTATCCAGCCGGATCTTCCAGGATTGTTTTTCATTTTCCGCGCCCTTTACAAAGATCCGTATGGGCGAAGCTGGTTTCTTTGCAGATTTTTCAAATCGTAATTGAAATCTAGCCAGGACCTGGCGAAAACGTATTCCCAACTTTAGTATATAAAGATGAATGGGAGAGTAATTATCAGTGAAATGTTTTTTTATAAATAATTCCATCGCATTGTAAAATACTTTTACGTATTTGATATCTCTCCTGGTGCTTTCTCCTTTGAAATGAATAATGGATGATTGTGGCAAATAGTAATTTTGATAGCCAATCTGTTTTATTCTAAAGCTCAGGTCAATATCTTCCGCATACATAAAAAACTGCTCATCGAAGCCACCGATCATGTCAATAATCGTTTTTCTTATCATCATGAAGGCACCCGGTAGTACATCTATTGAATGAGGCGAATCTTGATGTATATGTCCCAAATAGTAACCTGAAAAAAATTTCGAACGTGGAAACAAACGCGTCAGACCTGTCATTTTATAAAAAGACACGGCTGGCGTTGGGAAACCTCTTTTAGATTCTTCCAGATAGTTACCGGCCCCATCAATCATCTTCAAACCAACTGCTCCCGCATCCGGCATGGTTTTAAAAAAAGAAATGCATATATCCAGACTATCTTCTGCAACTATTGTGTCGGGATTCAAAAACAAAACAAAATCACCTTTGCTTAACGAAACTGCCTGGTTGTTGGCTTTTGCAAAGCCGGTATTTATTTTGTTTTGAATGAAACGGAAATCAGGAAATAGTGGTTTCAAAAAATCTATTGTTCCATCAGTCGACGCGTTATCGATTACAAATACTTCGGTGTTACTATTGAGGACAGCACTTCCGTCAATAGCCTTTTTCAGAGATGAAAGACACTGTTCCAGGAAAAATTTCACATTGTAACTGACGATGACAACAGAAAGAATCATGCGGCCTGCATTGACGCGAAGTACGATTTTTTCAGGTAACCCGCAAAATGCAGGGCTTTATATGGTCGGTTCCTCCTCAACGCAGTGTTCGTTATATTTGCACCATGTTAAAAACCACCCTGATTAAGGCGGCCGAACGTGCCGGCGGAATACTTAAGCAATACTATGGAAGTGATTTTCAGGTTTCAAATAAAGAGGGGGTTAATAATCTTGTAACGGAAGCCGACCATGCAGCGGAGAAGGCAATTATGGAAATTATCAGGGATGAGTATCCCGATCATTATATCCTGAGCGAAGAATCCGGTGATTTGCCGACTGATTCTACATATAAGTGGATTATAGATCCACTGGATGGGACGGTTAATTTCGCGCACGGACTCCCAATTTGCTGTGTATCTATCGGGTTGGAGCAGGAAGGAGAAATGCTCATGGGTGCCGTATATAATCCGTTTTTTAACGAATTTTATTTTGCTCAAAAAGGCTACGGCGCTACTTTAAATAATCAGATTATCCATGTATCGTCTGAAACCAGCGTGGAAAAAGCCTGTCTGGTAACCGGTTTTCCCTATACCTATCTGGATGAGCCAAATGGACCACTCGAAGTTTTTTCCAGATTGATAAGAAAAGGTGTGCCGGTAAGACGCCTGGGATCGGCCGCGATGGATCTTTGTTGGGTAGCTGCAGGGAGGTTTGAAGGTTTTTACGAACATAAACTCAATGCATGGGATAGTGCCGCGGGATACCTGATAGTAAAAGAAGCCGGGGGAAAGGTTACGGATTTTGCAGGTGCCCCATATTCTCCTTATCAGCCACAGATAGTTGCCACGAATGGAAAAATACATGCAGAATTGCTTCAATGGATTGCGGGCAGTTTACCGAAATAATAAATAATTACAAATGGAATCCCGCACTGAAATCTCTTCCCTGGGTGAATTTGGTTTGATCGACCACCTCACCAGAAATATTGAAATAAAAAATGCTTCCACTATTCTTGGTGTGGGGGACGACGCTGCTGTAATTGATCATTTCGGGAAACAGACGGTTCTGACTACAGATCTGCTGATTGAAAATATTCATTTTGATCTGATATATACTCCTCTCATGCATCTGGGCTACAAAGCTGTTATTGCTAACCTGAGCGATATATATGCGATGAATGCCACGCCTACACAAATACTCATTTCGCTCGGGTTCAGTAACCGATTCAGCCTCGAGGCGCTGGATGAATTTTATGAAGGCGTTTATGCTGCCTGTGAAAAATATGGCGTTGATCTCGTAGGCGGCGACACCTCTTCTTCCCAAAAAGGATTTATTATTTCAATTACGGCAATAGGTGAAGTAGCGCCCGATAAATTTGTACAGCGTTCAACAGCAAAAAAAGGCGATCTGCTGTGCTGCAGCGGAGACCTTGGTGCCGCTTATCTGGGGTTGGTGTTTCTGGAAAGGGAGAAAAAAATATTTCTCGAAAATCCAAATATCCGTCCCGATCTGGAAGGCGAGAAATATGTAATCGGGAGAATGTTAAAGCCCGAAGCTCCAAAAAGAACAATCGATTTTTTCGAAGAACAGGGCATAGTTCCTACAGCCATGATGGATATTAGTGATGGCCTGAGTTCGGAAATACTCCATATCTGCAAACAAAGTGAATTGGGATGTGTATTGTATGAAGAAAAAATTCCGATTGCTGAAGAATCCCGTAAAGCAGCATTTAAATTCGAACTGGATCCTACCGCCTGTGCGCTGAGTGGAGGCGAGGACTATGAATTGCTATTTACAGTGAAACAGGAAGATTTCGAGAAACTTGTCCTGAATGAAAACATCAGCGTCATTGGTTATATGACTGATCCCGAAGAAGGCAAGAAACTATTCACCAAGGGAGGAAATAAATTTGACATTACAGCCCAGGGCTGGAACGCATTCACGAAATGAGAATTTCCATTGGCCTGAGGTTGATCCGGAAACTGAAAACCGAAATTTGGGTTTGCATTTTATTATGCCTTGCGGCTTCCTGTTCTTCCTCAAAAAATGCATATGATCCACAGAAAAAATATTCACCGGCAGTGATAAGGGCGGATTATATCCTTTTCCGACACATTCTTGAAACTGCACATCCCAGCATTTATTGGTATACTACAAAAGATAGTATGGATTATTATTTTAACCAGGTATATAATAATCTGAACGACTCAATGACCGAGATCCAATTCCGTGATCAATTATCATATGCTATTTCCAAACTTGACTGCGGCCATACGAGTATGAAGGGCTCTAAGGCGTTTAACAAATATGTGGATACTGCCTCTTCCCTCGCATTTCCCTTCGCTTTAAAATTTTGGGCCGACACTATGGTTATTACTGCAAACCTGAGAAGGAGTGATCCGATTTTGCAAAGAGGAACAATTGTCAACTCCATCAATGGTTATTCTGCACATGCGTTAACGGACACACTTTTTAATTACATAACAACAGATGGTTACAGCATCAATGGCAAATATCAAAGTCTGAGTACAGGATTTGCATTTGCCAATCTTTATAAAAATGTAATTGGTCTCAAAGATTCATTCGACATAAGATATATCGACAGCCTGGGTAACGAAAGCCAGGCCTGGGTGAAACCCTTCGATTTCAAAGCAGATACCCTTGATAAAAAATCTCTGAATCATGGGCCGCCGGCCAAAGGAAAAAGCCCGGATAAAAAGAAAGAAAAAGCTTTCTTTTTTTATTCTTCGGCGAATCTGCAACTGGATACTGTAATGAAAACGGGATTTATGACCGTAGCTACTTTCGACAGGTCGAATCATCTGAAGAGATTTTTCAGGAGATCTTTTAAAGAGATCCATAAACAGAAAATAAAAAATCTGATTATTGATGTCAGATCCAACGGTGGGGGTGATGCAGGATTATCAACAATGCTTACTAAATATATAATCAATCATAAATTTAAAATAGCCGATTCGTTATATACTATTAAGCCGCCTTCCGAATACAAAAAATATATTGCGAAAAGTTTTTTAAACGGCATTCTGATCAGCCTCGTAACCAAAAAAGAAACGGATGGTAAATACCATTTCAGGTATTTTGAAAAGCATTATAATTCTCCGAAAAAAAATAATCACTACGACGGACAGGTTTTTATTTTGATCGGCGGCAATTCATTCTCTGCTACGACGCTTTTTGCCGGAGATCTGAAGGGTCAGAAAAATGTAACCCTGGTGGGTGAAGAAACAGGAGGCGGATACTACGGTAATACTGCCTGGATCATTCCGGATGTGACACTCCCGAATACCGGTCTTCGGTTCAGACTGCCGCGATTCAGGATGGTGGTCAGTAAGGATCGTGTCAAAGACGGCAGAGGTATTATACCAGACGTATGGGCATTACCAACCTCCGATGCTATTCGCGATGGCGTGGATTTCAAAGCCATGAAAGTAAGAGAATTAATTTCACAACAGGACGCATTAAGTAACAATACTTCGGAAAGCAAATAGTTAAATAATGAAAGTCAGTTTGATATTTTCTTTGATATTTTTATCACTGTTTTCAAATGCACAGGATTCATTGTTAGTCGCAAGATTAAAGTCGTTGCAGGGAAAAATTGCCAGTTTTTCAACTTTTGCAAAAAAAGATTCTCTTTTTCTGATTTGTTTCTGGGCAACAACCTCCGATGAAAGTATTACGGAGCTCAATTCCATTAATGCGAATTTGGAAAAATGGCAAAGTATAAGACCATTCCGGTTCATGGCAGTTTCAATCGACGAAGGGAAAACGGCAAACAAAATAAGATCAACGTATAATATGAATGAATGGACATTTGAAGTTTATTCGGATCTCTACGGCGATTTACGAAGAGCGCTCCATTCAAATAATCTACCACAAAGCATGATTGTTTATAGAAACGATGTCATTTATGAGCAATCCGGATGGACTCCCGGAACCGAAAATTATTTAATCCAGCGTCTATTCTCAATGAAAAACTGAAGAAACAAGTCCCAAAGTTTTTTTGTCGATTACATTAAAGTCGGCATATTGTCCCACTTCAATTTTACCAAGCACCGGATCTTTCAGAAGACCGGCGGGATAAGTAGCACACATTTTTATCGATTCCTCTACTGAGATGCCGGCCTTTTGTACGGCATTTTTAAAAGTTGACATCATCGTCATACAGGACCCTGACAATGTTCCGTCGGGTAATGTATATCGGTCACCTTGAAAAACATGTTTATAATATCCTTCGTCAATGGATGTAACTGC
>DATHPV010000156.1:0-2759 GCA_035483495.1 Puia sp. | reverse complement strand
AATCGGTATTCGGTTGCAGGTAGGATTGATTTTTAACTATCATATTCCAGATGATGACAGCGAGTTTTCGGGCTGTGGCGGTAATGGCTGCATTTCGGCCCTTTCGGTACGCGATTCGTTTGAAGAAAGGAGTGAGGGGATGTTCCTTTTGATTTCCTATACTATTTGCAGCTTGCCGGAATGCTAAAGCGATAGTATTTTTTCCCTTAGGGGTTTTACTACTTATGAGTCGGCCACCGCTCATTTTGTTGTTGGGTACCAGACGGAGCCAACTGGCGAAGCGCTTGGCGGAAGAAAAACGTTTAATGTCATTCCCCATATTACAGAGAAGACAGAGTACCGTAGAATGACTAACGCCGGGGATTTGAAAAAGATCAGTCTTTAAATGAGCAAATGCCAGCTGCCGGACATTGAAAGATGGAGAATTTCTGTTTAGCTGTTTGCGGACTGGGTTTTCAGGCACTTTATTTTCCATAGCCAACAGTTCTTCTTTTGGAGAGGAGTCGAATAATAAAGATTGGATTTGCCGGTCACAAACGAGTATTTCTTTTTTGTAAGCATCATAAAAAGTAAGACAAGACCTCAATTCAAAGAGAAGATCGTCTCTCCAATTCCCATGAAGAGCCGCAGCAATCTCCTGAGGGGTCTTCTTTACACGAAAATGAGCCAGAGAGGCAAGATAATTCGGGTCTCTATGCCCGGCCAGGATGGCTTCAAGGATGGTCCTGCCTGATTTTCCGGTTAGATCTCGAATGGCTACATCCAAGCGGATATTCATCAAACGTAAGGCTTTCTGCATTTTATTAATATATTTTGCTGATTGCTCAACTAAATATTCTCTGTGGGCATGATAAGTACGAAGGGTCTGAAGGTAATCGCTCAGTAAGAAGCTTGAGTTTAGTAATCCTAGAGTATGAAGCTTTTGGATCCACATACAGTCGAGGATATCTGTTTTCTTCCCTTGCACGTTTCTTGTTTGACTGCCCTGAACGAGAATTACCTCGAATCCTGCTTTCTGTAGCGCATGGAAAAGAGTCTGCCAGTAGCTGCCCGTGCTTTCCATAGCAACAGTAGATATCTGGTGAGATTTCAAATGGTCGATAAGGCGTTGGTGATCTCTGGTGTACACCCCGAATTCTCTGACGTTTCCGGGGACTTGATCCACTGCCACCCAATGGGTTTTCGATCCAATGTCAATCCCTGCTGCATTCGGATGGATGATTTTCATCGAAAGTTCGTTTTCTTTCATTTTTTAAGATTTGAGGATAAAAAAGACTTCAGGGAATGTATATTTGTGAATAAAACTTTTCTGTACGGGATTTCTGTTTCTAACAGGATCACCATTAAAATCAACAAATACCCTTATTCGAATAAGAGTATAATACATTCCAACCGGGTTCTTTGAAGGACTTCTAAGTGCCGTTCACATGAAGGTTTCTTCTGAAGTACCTCGAAAATAAGGAATGCAGGTTGTCAGCCCAAATCAATGGAGCTGTCGCCATAGTTAGGTTCTTTGATAATTTGCAGGTGACGCATGTGAGGGGGCCGATGCTAGAAGAGAATCATTACTATCCGTTCGGACTCACCATGGCAGGGATTAGCGATAAGGCCCTGAAATCAAACTATGCTGAAAATAAGTACAAATTTCATGGTAAAGAACTTCAAAACAAAGAATTTTCAGATGGATCTGGTCTTGAATGGTCAGATTTTGGTGCGAGAGATTATGATGCGCAAATCGCACGGTGGAATACGATAGATCCCCGGACAGAGAAATATTATTCGTCATCTCCATATGATTTTGTCGACAATGACCCAATTAGTAGAATTGATCCTACAGGCAAGGATTGGTTTAACTATCAAGGTAAAAATGATAAAGAAAAGACTTGGCATTGGCAAAAGGGGCATAAAGCCACATACGTAAATGCAGACGGGAAGAGTGTTACTACAAAACAGGGCTATCAATATCTTGTAACATTTACTTATGATAAGGGAAACACCTCGGAAGGTGCTAAACGAGGCACACTGACAATTTACAATCAAAATAAAGTTGCTCAACAATCGACAGCGTTCTCCGGAGCAGGTTTGTTGACAGGTAATTTTGATCCAGCGGCCAAGGGCAATTATAACATGAATCTTAGCCAACGAAGTGTGATGCCGAAAGTAAACAATAACAGTGATAATGATAATGCTAACCCGCCTTCAAATGCAGGCATGCAAAAAATTGAAAACGGCACTATTGTTCAACATCCAGACGGATCAACAGATAATGTAAACTCGGATTACGGAAACTACCGGATAAGATTAAATCCCACTGATGGCAGCAGAGATAGGGGGTTGTATTTGCATGGGAAAGATAGGTGGTATAATAGTCGGACCCATGGATGTGTTTGCGAAAAGGACCAAACTGTATTGCAATATATTTGGGAGCACCCAGAAATAAAGGGGGTAGTCCCATTCGCTGTTGATGAACCACATGATACACCGAAACAATAATATTTTATGAGACAGATAATAACGATGATGATCATTTGGCTTTGTACTTCTTTAAGTTTTTCCTGCAAGGATAGTAATTCAGGCATAAAAAATGCTGACGCGCCTAAATTTCTGTCTGGATATTGGATACCTAAAGAAATTAAATGGGGCGGAGATGAGTTAAATAATAAAGATACTGGCGATATTTTTAGGACAGCTAGCTTTAAAACACTCTGCTTTGACACAACTGGAAGGTTTATTTATTTTACATCTACCCAACGTCACCC